>DATAOG010000193.1:0-16360 GCA_036265855.1 Geminicoccaceae bacterium
GCTCGCCGAGTCGGACGGCGCGGCGCTCGGGTTTGCGCTCTTCTACCACACCTATTCGAGCTTCGCCGGCCGGCCCGAGCTCTGGGTCGAGGACATCTTCGTCGCCGAGGCGGCACGCGGTCGCGGCGTCGGCCGCAAGCTGATGGCGCGGCTCGCCACGATCGCGCTCGAGCGCGACTGCGCCCATCTGGCGCTCTCGGTCCTGCACTGGAATCCGGCGCGGGACTTCTATCGCCGGCTCGGTCTGGAGCACGTGCAGGACTGGCGATCCTATCGGGTCGACCGCGAGGGAATCGCGCGTCTGGCCGCCGATCAGCGATTGTCGCAGGCCGGCCCGGGCGCCGCGTGACCTCGAGGTGGCCTGAGGCGATTGCTCGTCACCGCCGTTGCCGCCCCGATCGCTCGCGAGCTTCGCGCCCGCGGCTTCGAGCTCGGCGCGCTGGCGGAGGCCATCGTCGGTGGTGCGCGTCTTCGGCGCGGGCCGGCTGCGAACTTTGAACATTCAGTGTTTGCGCCAAGGCCAACCCGGCTGCGGCGCAGCCAGCAAAGGGCCAAGCCATGGTGCGCGACCACCATCCCGACTGCCTCGTCCAGACCGAATGGCTGACGGCGAACCTCGACGATCCGAAGCTCCGCATCTTCGAGTGCACGACCCATCTTCGGCCGGCGGCGCCGGACGAGGGCGTGCCCTACCACCCCGAAGCCGGGCGCGCCGACTACGACCAGGGTCACATCCCGGGCGCGGGCTTTCTCGACCTGCCGGGCGAGCTGTCGCGCCGGGACGCGGCGGTCAATTTCATGATGCTGCCACCCGCGGAGTTCGGGGCGGCGATGTCGCGCCACGGCGTCGGCGACGGCACTCGGGTCGTGCTCTACAGCCGTGAGCGCGTGATGTGGGCGACCCGGGTCTGGTGGATGCTGCACGCGATGGGCTTCGATGCCGCCGCGGTTCTCGATGGCGGCTTCGACAAGTGGCAGGCGGAAGGTCGTCCGGTCACAACCGAGCCATGCCGCTATCCGCCCGCCATCTTCACGCCGCGCCCGCGCCCGGAGCTGTTTGTCGACAAGAACGTGCTCCTCGCGAGCCTCGGCCAGCCCGGCGTCTGCCTGATCAACACGTTGAGCGAAGCCGACTTCAGGGGCGAGGAACCGTCCCGATACGGCCGCGCCGGCCGCATCCCCGGCAGCGTCAACCTGCCCTGGCCGGGGCTCACCGACCCCGAGAGCCACCGGTTCATCTCGCTCGAGGACGCCCGCAGGCGATTCGAGGCGCTCGGCACGCCCGCGGCCGAACAGATCGTCTGCTACTGCGGCGGCGGCATCTCGGCGACCGAGGGGCTTTTCCTGCTGCACCGGCTGGGCTGCACCAAGCTTGCGCTCTACGATGCCTCGATGGCCGAATGGGCGCGGGATCAGAGCCTGCCGATCGAACGGGGCTAGGACCGCTCGAGCGGCTGTCGATCGACCGCAGCCAGATCCGTGATCACCTCGTCGAAGGAGCGGCTGGCGATCGCCCATCGCTCCGGCGAGGCTTTGCCGAGTGGGGTTCTGGCGATCGCCGCGTAGACCGCGGCCGCGCCCTCGAAGGTCAAAGGGGTCAGGCCGGCTTCCGCAAAGGTGCGCGCGATCTCCTCCATCTCGCCGACCCAGCGGTGGGCCTTCGGCACCATGGCCGGGACGCTCCGCCGCATCCGCTCGAGCAGGGAGGCCTGGCTCAGCGCGAGCTCGGCATCGAGCGCCTCGCTCACGCCCAGCCGTTCGGCCGCGAGCTTGAGTTCGGTCATGATCGCGGTCGTGCCTTTGGTCAGCGCCGCGTAGCACATCTTGAGCGCCGACGCATCGCCGATCCGTCCGCTCACGATCCTTACGTCCAGGCCGTGGTCCCGGAGCGCCGACAGCTCGCTTGCCGCCGCACCCGAGGCATAGAAGCGCGTGCCTATGGCCCCGGGTCTGGGCGGTGGCCCGATGATCCCGGCATCGACGAAGCGGGCGCCGGCCGCTTCGATCAGCGCGCCGATCCGACGCGTCGTGCCGGGTGCGATCGCGTTGCAGTCCACGTAAAGAAGATCCCTGCCGGACGCGCGCAACACCTCCGCGATCCGCTGCGCCAGCGCGTCTGCCTGCGCCGGCACCACGATCGAGAGCAGCAGATCGGCCGCCCGTACCAGGGCGCCGTCATCGCCGAGGTCCTCGATGCCCGCCTGCGCCGCGAGCGCGCGCGTCCGCTCGCTCCGGCCTTGCAGACAGGTCACGACGCTCAGGCCCTTGGCCCTGAGCACGGTCCCGACGCTGTGGCCCATGTCGCCAGGCGAGATGATCGCGACCGTCTCGATCCGCATTCCCGCGCCCTCCCCAAGTTCTGCGGCCGGTCGACAACCGTGCGAGTTTGCCAGATGATGTCTCAAGACGCACCCGCCCTGATCAAGCCCGGCAACCGCCTTCGGTGCTCGCGATCGATTGGGAAGTCGCCCGATGGCTGCGATCACGCAAAGGATGATCTGGCAGGCGCGCCAGGCGATCGCGCCGCTCGTGCGGCGGACGGCCCTGGTCCGCTCCAAGACGCTGAGCAGCGAGCTCGGGCAGAACGTTCACCTCAAGCTCGAGACCCAGCAGCGGACCGGCGCCTTCAAGCTGCGCGGCGCCGCCAACCGGCTGTTGCAGCTGACCGGTGCCGAGCGGCAGCGGGGCGTGGTCGCGGTCTCGAGCGGCAATCATGCGCGCGCGGTGGCCCATGCGGCGCGCGTCCAGGGCGTGCGTGCGGTCGTCTGCATGTCGCCGCTCGTGCCCGCGAACAAGGTCGAGGCCGTGCGAGCGCTGGGCGCCGAGGTCCGGATCGTCGGGCGCAATCAGGACGAGGCCGAAGCGGTCGCCAAGGAACTCGCAGCCGAGGGCGGCCTGACCTTCGTCTCGCCGTTCGACGATCCGTTCGTGATCGCCGGCCAGGGCACGATCGGGCTCGAGCTGCTCGACGACCTGCCGGCGCTCGACGCTGTGCTGGTGCCGCTTTCGGGCGGCGGGCTGATCGGGGGCATCGCGCTCGCGCTCAAAAGCGCCGATCCCTCGATCCGCGTGATCGGCGTTTCGATGGAGCGCGGGCCGGCCATGGCGCTCAGCCTCGCCGCCGGCCGGCCGGTCGCGGTCGAGGAGGAGCCGAGCCTCGCCGATTGCCTGGGTGGCGGCATCGGTCTCGACAATCGCCACACCTTCGCGCTCGTGCGCGATCTGGTCGATCAGACCGTCCTCGTCAGCGAGGACGAGATCGCGGCCGCGATGCGCCATTGCTACTGGCGGGAGCGGCAGGTCGTCGAGGGCGGGGCCGCGGTCGGGATCGCGGCCCTGCTCGCGGGCAAGATCCGAGGGCCGGGCGACAACCTCGTGGTCGTGCTGAGCGGGGGCAATGTCGACATGCAGCGCTTCACAGCGATCGTAACTGCGGCGGGCTGAGGGCGCCGGTGCCGGTCACGGTCCTGACCGAGCCCGAACTCCGCCAATGCGTCCGTCTGGACCTCGAGCTGGTCGAGGCGATCGCAGACGCATTCACAGCGTCCGCGTCCGGCCGCGTGGTCGCGCCGCCGAGCCTGCACATGGACCTCACGGAGGCGAACGGCGAGATCGCCGTCAAGACCGCGTGGCTGCCCGGCCTGCCGAGCCTTGCGCTCGCGGTCAGCTCGGTCTTCTTCAATAACCTCCAGCGGGGCCTGCCGAGGTCGTCGGGTTCGACAATGCTGCTGTCGGCTGAAACCGGGGAGCTCGAGGCGCTGCTTCTCGACCACGGCTGGCTCACCGATCTTCGGGCCGCCGCGGCCGGTGCGCTCGCCGCCCGGCATCTCGCGCGTGCAGAAGCGAGCATCGCGGGCGTGCTCGGCGCCGGCACCCAGGCGCGCTTGCAGCTCGAGGCGCTGATCCTGGTGAGGCCCATCGAGCGGGTCCTGGTCTGGGCCCGCGACGCCGTCAAGGCGGAGTGCTACGCCGACGAGATGGCCGAGCGCTTCGGGCTCGACGTGCTGCCGGTCTTGAGCCCCGAGCGGCTGGTCCTGGAGGCGGACATCGTCGTGACCGCGACCAGGGCCTGCTCGCCGCTCGTGGTCGCCGACTGGCTTCACCCAGGGCTGCACGTCACCGCGGTCGGAGCCGATGCCCCGGAGAAGAACGAGCTCCACCCCGGGGTCCTTGCGCGCGCCGACCGGCTGGTCTGCGACAGCCGCGCCCAGTGCGCCCGGCTGGGCGAGCTGCACCACGCGCTTGTCTCCTGCCCCGACCTGGACGTGACCGAGCTCGGCGAGATCACCGCCGGCCGCAAGCCGGGCCGGCTGAGTCCGGACGAGATCAGCGTCGCCGACCTCACCGGGGCCGGCGTCCAGGACACCGCGATCGCGCTGCTCGCCTGCCGCCGGGCCTTCGCGGCCGGCCTCGGGACGAAGATCGGCGATTGACGGCCGGCGGCTGCCGGGCCTGGTGGCGCCGCTACTGGGACTTGGGCTGGCCCGGCTCCGTCTTCTGCATCTGGTCGAAGATCTTCGTGATCCGGTCCATCAGCTGCGGATCGGTCTGCGCCGCCTGGCTGATCTGTTTGTATTCCTCGACCGAGATGCCGTCGGAGTGCTCGATCGCGGCCACGAGCTCGCGGTTCGCCTGCTCGCGCATCTTGGTCGCCTCGGTCGCATTCGGCGCGCTCTTGATCCGCGGCGTCCACTGCTCGACCAGGTGGTTGACCGCGAGCGCCGCGGTCACGAACGACTGGAGCTTTGCCTGATCGTACTGCTCAGCGGCCTGGGGCGTGCTGACCGGCAGATACACGATCGACAAAGCCATGATCATCGCGCCGGCGGCGCGCCGTATGGTGGAAGTCAAGGGGAGATCCTTTCCGATGGAGAGCATTGGAGATCAAACGGCGAACGTAGCGAGCGGCTTTTCTATTCCACGCGGCATTGGTTCCGCCTGCGGCTTTGAGCCGGCACAGGTGAGGCAAACCACCAGCGCCGGGCGCCCAGCCGAGGCCCGATTCCGCCCCGCTGCTTGACCTCGGGCTTAGGGCCGGTCATCACCCTTGCATGGGGCCGCAGGCGGACCGTTCATGAGGGTTTGGCCATGCGCCCTGGCGCTTGCAGTCGTCGTCGGCTGCGACCTGCCCGCCCGGGCCGGGCCGGTGAGCCTGGCTGGCCTCACCTTCAGCGACGAGCTCGGCGGCATCGAGATCGTCAAGGGATCAGGCACGGGCTCGCTCGCGGACCCCTTCGTTCTGGTCGAGGATCTCACTGCCGACGGACCCGCGATCCTGACTATCCGCGGCATGACTCATCGCTTCGGCAACCGGATCGGCTCGCATCACGACGTCGGCTTCGCGCTGACCAAGGTCGTGCGCAACCGGACCAAGCACGCCTGGTCGCTGTTCAATCTGGAACTGCGCGAATTCCTCGACCGGCCCAGTCCGTTCGGCGATGGCCTGTCGTTCGGGCAGGCGAGCAACGCCGGCCGGCCGTTCCGCTCCGACCGCTTCACCGATACGCTCGAGACGACCGAGCCGTTCGATGGCGTGCAGTTCATCGGCGGCGCGGTCCAGCCCGGCGAGAGCGTCTCGGTCAGCGTCGTGATCACCGATACCACGCCGGCCTGGCAGTTCTATCTGCTGCAGACCGAGGACAGCCCGCTGGCGGCGCTGCCGCGGTTCGCGGCCGTTCCGCCGTGAGACCGACCGCGGTCGCGCCGGTGCTGCGGTCTGCGCGCCGGTATGCCCCGGCCGGTGCAGTCGGCCGCCACTCGCCTGGGCCGGCGCGAAGTCCGAACGGTGGCCTGCCGGGGTATGAGCTGGTACGATTGGGCGGCGTTGGAGCGAGGGGCCCGGATGAGGCCATCCTTTCACGAGGACTTCAGCCGTCAGGAGGCCGTCAAGAGCAGCACCGACCGGAGCTTCGGGCTTACGGTCGGGGGCATCCTCCTGCTGCTGGCCGCCGCCCGGACCTACTTCCACGGCATCGGCTGGATCCAGTACGGTCTTGCCGGGATCGGCGTGATCCTGATCGTGCTCGGGCTGGTCGCGCCGAGCAGCCTGAACGGGCTCAATCGTGCCTGGCTCAAGCTTGGGCTGATCATGTCCCGGGTGGTCAATCCGGTCGTGCTCGGCCTGATCTACGCCCTGGTGATCGTGCCCGTCGGGCTGCTGATGCGCGTGATCGGCCGCGATCCGCTGGGCCTGAAGTTCGACCGGCGGGTTAAGAGCTACTGGGTGGTGCGCGACCCGCCCGGCCCTGCGCCCGAGTCGATGACCAATCAGTTCTGACCATGATCCGTCAGCTCAGAGGTGTGCGATGTCGTTCCTTGCCGAGCTCTGGCGCTTCATGCGCGTGCGCAAGAAATACTGGCTGCTGCCGCTCGTCCTGATGATGGCGCTGTTCGGGGGTCTGATCATGCTCACTCAAGGTAGCGCCGTGGCGCCGTTCATCTACACCGTCTTCTGAGTGAAGCTGATGCGCGTTCTCGGTCTGTCCGCGTTCTATCACGACAGCGCCGCGGCGCTGCTCAACGACGGCAGGATCGTCGCGGCCGCCCAGGAGGAGCGCTTCACCCGCAAGAAGCACGATTCCGGCTTCCCCGGGCACGCGGTCGAGTTCTGTTTGGCACACGCCGGGGTCGGGCTTGACCAGGTCGACTACATCGCCTTCTACGACAAGCCGTTCATCAAGTTCGAGCGCCTGCTCGAGACCTATCTCGCGTTCGCGCCGAGGGGCTTCACCTCGTTCCGGATGGCGATGCCGGCCTGGTTGAAGGAGAAGCTGTTCCAGAAGCGTCTGTTGGCCGAGAAGCTCAAGGAGTTCGGCGGCGAGCGCAATCCAGAGGAACGGCTCCTGTTCGCCGAGCATCACCAGAGCCATGCGGCGAGCGCGTTCTACCCGTCGCCGTTCGAGGAAGCGGCGATCCTGACCATCGATGGGGTCGGCGAGTGGGCGACCACCGCGGTCGGCATCGGCCGCGGGCGCGACCTCAAGCTGCTCAAGGAGCTGCACTTCCCTCATTCGCTGGGCCTGCTGTACTCAGCGCTCACCTACTACACCGGTTTTAAGGTCAACTCTGGCGAATACAAGGTCATGGGCCTCGCCCCCTACGGCGAGCCCAGGTACGCCCAGCTGATTTTCGACTATCTCATCGATTTGAAGGAGGACGGCTCGTTCCGACTGAATCAGGAGTATTTCGACTACTGCACCGGCCTGACCATGACCAACGACCGGTTCGACGAGCTGTTCGGCGGGCCGGCGCGCAGACCCGAGGAGCGGGTGACCCAGCGTGACATGGACCTTGCGGCCTCGATCCAAGTGGTGACCGAGGAGGTGATGCTGCGCCTGACCCGCGACCTCGCCCGCGAGACCGGGCTGAAGAACCTGTGCATGGCCGGCGGGGTCGCGCTCAACTGCGTCGCCAACGGCAAGATCCTGCGCGATGGCAGGTTTGAGCGGATCTGGATTCAACCCGCGGCCGGCGATGCCGGCGGCTCGCTCGGCGCCGCGCTCGCCGTCCATCATCTGTTCAAGGGCCAACCGCGCCGGCTGAACGGCACCCGCGATGGCATGAGCGGCGCCTTTCTCGGGCCCGCGTTTGAGCAGGACGAGATCGAGCGGCGGCTACGCGCGGCCGGCGCCGTTTTCGATGTGATCGGCGAGGACCAGATGATCGCCTGTACCGCCGATGCCCTGGTCGACGGCAAGGCGGTCGGCTGGTTCCAGGGCCGGATGGAGTTCGGGCCGCGGGCGCTCGGCGCCCGCGCGATTCTCGGCGACGCGCGCTCGCCTAGCATGCAGAAAACGTTGAACCTGAAGGTCAAGTATCGGGAATCCTTCCGCCCGTTCGCGCCCTCGGTGCTGCGCGGGCAGGTCGCCGACTGGTTCGAGCTCGAGGACGACAGCCCGTATATGCTCCTGGTCGCCGACGTGATCCCGGACCGGCGCCGGCTGATGAACGAGGACGAGGAGGCGCTGTTCGGCATCGACAAGCTGAACGTCGTGCGCTCGGAGATTCCGGCGGTGACCCACGTCGACTATTCGGCCCGGATCCAGACCGTGCACGCCGACACCAACCCGTGCTTTCACCGGCTGCTCAGCGCCTTCAATGAGCGCACGGGCTGTCCGGTGCTGGTCAACACCAGCTTCAACGTGCGCGGCGAGCCAATCGTGTGCACGCCCGAGGACGCCTTCCACTGCTTCATGGGCACCGAGATCGAGATGCTGGTCGCGGGCAACTGCGTGCTCGCGAAGGAGCGCCAGGACCCGGTGCTCAAGCGGGACTACAAGGACAAGTTCGAGCTCGACTGAGCTTCGAGGCGGTCGCGACGGGTCGGCGCCGGAGCGAGTGGCGACCATGGCGCTGAAGCTAGTCCGCTATATTGGCCTGCTGCTGGTCGCCCTGACGCTCGGCCTGACTTTCGCCCATGTCATGGAGATCCCGGGCAAGCTCAGGTTGGACGGCGCGAGCTGGCTGACCGTGCAGCACAATCTCTACGTCGCCTTCGGCGTCGTCGGCGCCGCGATCGAGGTGCTCGCGATCACGCTGACCTGGCTCCTGGTCCTGATGGTGCGCCGACGCCGGCCGGCCGTCTGGTTGACGGTGGCGGCCGCGGTCTGCGTCAGCGCCGGCCTTGCCAACTGGTTCCTGCTGGTCGCGCCGATGAACGCCGCCCTCAGCCCCTGGACGCCGGACACCCTGCCGGCCGACTGGACCCGCTATCGCGATCAGTGGGAGCTCGGCCAGGCGATCCACGCCGGATTGTTCGCGCTCGGCTTCAGCGCGCTCTTGTTCGCTCTCCTGGCCGAGACGCCCGGCGGGGAAGACTGAATCACGCGGCGTCGAAGACCAGCTGCACCTTCATGTGCCGCCGACGATCGAGGGCGGCGGCGAACGCGGCATCGCGCTCTTCGGCGCCGAAGGTGCCGGTCAGCAGCGGCGCGACGTCGAGCCGTCCGCTGGTCAGCGCCTCGACCGCCATGCCGAACTCGTCGTGGAAGCGGAAGGTGCCGACGAGCTCGATCTCCTTGGGCGTGAGCCGGGTCAGCGGCAGGCCGAGCTCGCCGCCCGGGAGCATGCCCAGCTGCACGATCCGGCCGCCCGGACGGACGCACTCGAGGCAGGTGTTCAGCGCCTTCGGGTTGCCGGACGCCTCGATGGCGACATCGAACCAGCCCTTGTCGGCCTGGTAGGCCGCGATCCGGCCGGGCTCGGCGAGCGCGTCGATCGCCTCGTCGGCACCGACCGCCCGCGCGACGGCCAGCGGCTCGGGCGCGATGTCGGTGACCGTGATCCTGGCCGCGCCGGCCGATCGCGCGGCGATGCAGGTGAGCGCCCCGATCGGGCCGCAGCCGGTGATCAGGACCTGCCGGCCCAGCAGCGCGCCCCCGCGCCGGACCGCGTGCAGGCAGACGGCGAGCGGCTCGGCCAGCGCCGCAAGCCCGTAGGAAAGCGATTCCGGGACCACGTGACACTGGCTTTCGGAACACACCAGCCGCTCCTGGAACGCGCCCTGGATGTGGGGGAACACGGCCGCGCTGCCGTAGAAGGTCATCCGCCGGCAGAGATTGGTGCGCCCGGCCTGGCAGGCCGGGCACTGCCAGCAGGGCTGGCTCGGGTTGACCGCGACTCGGTCGCCGACCTCGAGGCGGGCAACGGCGCGGCCGGTCTCGATCACCTCGCCCGCGACCTCATGGCCGAGGATCAGAGGCTCGCGCACCGCGAAGTCGCCGACCCGGCCCTCGTAGTAATAGTGCAGATCCGAGCCGCAGATCCCGCCGGCGCCGAACCGGAGCCGTACCTGGTCCGGCCCGAGCGCCGCCTCCGGCCGGTCCTCGAGCCGCAGGTCCCTGGCCGCATGCAGCACGCAGACGCGCATCCCACCCTCCGTCGCGAGCCAAAGCCCGCGAGATGGAAGCTAGCACGCGGCGCCGGACCATGCGACAGAACGGCACAAACCGGCTGACGGGGCAGAGGCGAAAATGTAGGTAGGGTCGATCGTGTTCGCCGCCCCGGTCGGGATGGCGCGGCGGCAACGGAGGATTGCTCTTGGACCTCGACCCCCTGCTCCTGTCCCGGGTGCAGTTCGCGGCCGCAATCTCGTTCCACATCCTGTTCCCAGCGTTCACGATCGGGCTTGCCGCCTGGCTCGTGGTGCTGGAGGCGCGCTGGCTGGCCACTGGTCGCGCCATCTACCTGGAGCTGTCCGAGTTCTGGACCCGGATCTTCGCGATCTCGTTCGGGATGGGCGTGGTCTCGGGCGTGGTCATGTCGTTTCAGTTCGGCACCAATTGGAGCCGGCTGTCGGATGCCGCCGGCAACGTGCTGGGGCCGCTGCTCAATTACGAGGTTGCGAGCGCGTTCTTTCTCGAGGCGACATTTCTCGGCATCCTCCTGTTCGGGCGCCGGCGGGTCCGCCCGGCGATGCATTTCGCCGCCGCCTGCATGGTCTCGCTCGGCACCCTGCTCTCGGCCTTTTGGATCCTCTCGGCCAACAGCTGGATGCAGACGCCTGCCGGCTACGCGCTGAAGGACGGCGTCTTTTCGGTCACCAGCTGGTGGGACGTCGTGTTCAATCCGTCCTTCCCCTACCGGCTGGCGCACATGGTGACCGCGACGTTTCTGACCACCGCCTTCGTGGTCGCGGGCGTCAGCGCCTGGCATCTTCTGCAAGCCCGGATCGTGCCGCATGCCCGGATCGGCTTTTCGATGGCCATGGGCCTGATCACGCTGCTGGCGCCGTTGCAGATCCTGCTGGGCGATCTGCATGGCCTCAACACGCTCAAGCATCAGCCGGCCAAGATCGCCGCGCTGGAAGGCCACTGGCAGCCGGAGCGGAGCGCGCCCTTGATCCTGTTCGCCTGGCCCGATCAGGCCGCCGCCACCAATCGCTTCGAGGTCGCGATCCCGAAGCTCGGCAGCCTGATCCTGACCCACAGCCTCGACGGCGAGGTGCCCGGCCTGTCGCAATGGCCGCCCGCCGACTGGCCGCACGTACCGGCGGTGTTCTTCGCCTTCCGGGTCATGGTCGGTCTCGGTTTCCTGATGCTCGGGATCGCCGTTGCCGGACTCTACCTGCGGATGGCCGGCCGACTGTACGAGGCCGGCTGGTTCCACTGGCTGGCCGTCGTCTGCAGCCCGATCGGCTTCGTCGCCCTGCTCGCCGGCTGGGTGACCACCGAAGTGGGCCGCCAGCCCTGGGTCGTCTACGGCCTGATGCGGACCGCGGACGCCGTGACGCCCGCGATCACCGGCGAGGCGGTGCTGGGCTCGCTGGCGGCGTTCGTGATCGTCTACGGCCTGATCTTCCCGGTCGGCGTTTACTACATGATCCGGCTCGTGCAACGCGGACCGCTGGCGGTCGCCCCGGACCAGGAGCTTCACGGCCGGCCGGCGCGGCCGCTCTCGGCGACCGGCCCGGCGGAGTGGTCGGCATGAGCGGACTCGGCATCGATCTGCCGGTCGCCTGGGCGGGCATCATCGTGCTCGCCGTGGTCATGTACGTGCTCCTCGACGGCTTCGATCTGGGGGTCGGCATCCTGTTCCCGTACGCGCCGGGCGATCCGGAGCGCGACGTCATGATGACCTCGGTGGCGCCGATCTGGGATGCCAACGAGACCTGGCTGGTGCTCGGCGGCGCCGCGTTGTTCGGCGCCTTCCCGCTCGCCTACTCGGTGATCCTCTCGGGCACTTACCTGCCGCTTCTGATCATGCTGATCGCGCTGATCCTGCGCGGCGTCGCGTTCGAGTTCCGCTTCAAGGCGACGCGCAGCCGCCCTCTGTGGGACAGGGCGTTCCACTACGGCTCGGTGCTCGCAACCTTCGCGCAGGGGCTGGTGCTCGGCGCCTTCATCCAAGGCTTCAAGGTCGAGGGCCGCGATTTCGCGGGCGGCATGCTCGACTGGTTGACCCCGTTCACGGTCATGACCGGCATTGCCCTGGTCTCGGGCTATGCGCTGCTGGGCAGCTGCTGGCTGATCTGGAAGACCGAGCACGACCTGCAGGACTGGGCCTACCGGATCGCCCTGCCGTTGCTGCTGGCGGTGCTGCTGTTCGTGGGCCTGGTCAGCGTCTGGACGCCGCTGCGCGAGCCTGCGATCGCCCAGCGCTGGTTCAGCTGGCCGAATCTGCTTTATCTCTCGCCGGTGCCGGTGGTCACCGCGGCCGCGGCGCTCGGCCTCTGGCGGGCGCTCGTGCGCCGCCGCGAGCTGTTGCCCTTTGTGCTCGCGATGAGCCTGTTCCTGTTGTCGTTCCTCGGTCTTGGGATCAGTCTGTGGCCGCACGTGATCCCGCCGGACATCACGATCTGGCAGGCGGCCGCACCGCCCACCACTCAGATCTTCCTGATCCTCGGCATCGGCGCGCTGCTGCCGTTCATCCTCGGCTACACGGCGTTCTCCTACTACGTGTTCCGCGGCAAGGCCCGGACGGACGAGGGCTACCATTAGCGAAGCAATCGCGGTCACGCCGAAAGCTTCGCAGGCCTCGAGCGGCGCGTCAGAGCGCGATCAGGGCGGCGGCGACGCGGCGGTTCTCGGCGAGCAGCAGGTTGTAGGTCCGACAGGCGGACCCGGTCGCCATCGCCTCGACGACGATGCCGTCCGCCTTCAGGGCGGCGCGCAGCTGAGCCGGGACCGGCACGAATCGGGCACCGCAGCCGAGCACCAGGATCTCGATCGCGGGATCGGCCGTACGCACCGGCGCGAGGCTCTCGGCCGTGACCTCCTCCGGGGCGGACACCGGCCAGGCGAGGGTCTGCTCGGGCAGCACCAGCACCGAGCCCGCGTGCCGTGTGCCGGCGATCTTGAAGCCGCCCTCGTCGTAGCCCTGGATCAGCTGCGGCCCGGCCGCGCCGGTCGGCCTGACCTCCATAACGGCGAACCTCAGGGCGTCTGGACGGCCGCCGCCGGCTCGATCGTCCGGCGCAGGTTGAAGTGCACGAGCACCGGCGTGGCGATGTAGATGGTCGAGTAGGTCCCGACGACGACGCCCCAGATCATCGCGATCGTGAACCCCCGGATCACCTCGCCGCCGAAGATCACAAGCGCCAGCAGCGCCAGCAGCGTGGTCAGCGAGGTCATCACCGTCCGCGCGAGGGTCTCGTTGATCGAGCGGTCGAGCAGCTCGGCGATCGGCATCGTCTTGTAGCGGCGGAGATTCTCGCGGACGCGGTCGAAGATCACGACAGTGTCGTTGAGCGAGTAGCCGACGATCGTCAGGATCGCTGCGATCGAGGCCAAATTGAATTCCAGGCTGAAAATAGAGAAAATTCCGACGGTCGTGATGGTGTCGTGGATCACGGCCAGAATGGCGCCGATGCCGTATTGCCACTCGAAGCGGAACCAGATGTAGGCGAGGATCGCGAGGAATGACCAGCCGACCGCCTGGGCGCCTGCCCAGAACAGCTCGGAGCTGACCTTCGGCCCGACGAATTCGACCCTGCGGTAGTTTACCTTGTCGCCGAGCGCCTGCTTCACCTTGTTGACGGCCGCCTGTTGCGCCTGCTCGCCGCCCTCCTGACGCTGGATCCGGATCAGGACGTCGCTGGGTTCGCCGAACGTCTGCAGCGCCACCTCGCCGAGGCCCAGCCCGTTCAGGGTCGAGCGCATCGAGGCGAGATCGGCAGCCGGGCCTGGGGTTCGGACCTCGATCAAGAGCCCGCCTTGGAAGTCGATGCCGAAATTCAGCCCTTTGAGCGGCACCAGGATGAACGTCAGAAGGATCAGCAGGCCCGAGATCGCGTAGCCCAGATATTCGTAGCGCATGAAGTCGATCTGGGTGTTGTCGGGCACCAGGCGGAAGCTGCGCACGGCCTCTATCCCTCAAACCGGCAGGACGGCGGGCCGCGTCCGCCAGAGCCAGGTGGCCACGACCAGACGGGTGAAGGTCACGGCGGTGAACAGGTTGGCAATGATGCCGACCCCGAGGGTCACCGCAAAGCCACGCACCGGCCCCGAGCCGAACGCATAGAGGAGCACGGCGGCGATCAGCGTCGTGACATGCGCATCGATGATCGTGCGCAAGGCCTCGCGAAAACCGGTCTCGATCGCGCTGATCACCGACTTGCCGTGCCGGGATTCCTCCCGAATGCGCTCATAGATCAGGACGTTGGTGTCGACCCCCATGCCGATCGTCAGCACGACGCCGGCGATGCCCGGCAGCGTGAGTGTCGCCTGGAGCGCGGACAGCACGCCGAACAGCAGGAACAGGTTCACCACGAGCGCAATGTCGGCGATCACCCCGAACGTGCTGTAGTAGATGACCATGAACGCGGCCACCAGCAGGAACGCGACCACGCCCGCCAGCTTGCCGGCGCGGATCGAGTCGGCACCGAGGTCCGGACCGACGGAGCGCTCCTCGACCACCTGGAGCGGCGCCGGCAGGGCGCCCGCGCGCAACAGCACCGCGAGCTCGTTGGCCGACTGAGTGGTGAAGCTGCCCGAAATCACGCCGCTGCCGCCCAGGATCGGCTCGCGGATGCGCGGCGCGCTGATCACCTTGCCATCGAGCACGATCGCCAGCAGCTCGCCGACATGCTCGCGGGTCACCGCGCCGAACTTGCGGGCGCCGGCCGAATCGAAGCGGAAGCTCACCACGGGCTGGTTCTGCTGGTAGGTCGGCTGCGCGTCGACCAGACTCTCGCCGCTGACCTCGACCCGCTTGCGGACGACCATCTGGCCGCCGCCGCCCCGCTCGGCGCTCGGCAGCACTTCCGAGCCGGGCGGCACGTTGCCCGCGAGCGCCTGCTGCAGCGGCGTGTCCATGTCGACCAGGTGAAAGGTCAGCTTGGCGGTCTGGCCGAGCAGGTGCTTGATGCTCTCCGGGTTCTTCTCGCCCGGCACCTGGACCAGGATCCGGTCCTCGCCCTGGCGCTGGATGGTGGGCTCCCGGGTGCCGACCTCGTCGATCCGCCGGCGTACGATCTCGAGCGATTGGCGGATCGCGGAATCCTGGAGGTTGCGGACCGTGCTGTCGGTCAGGCGGACGTCGATCCGGCCGCCGTCGCCGGGCACCACCTCGACTTCCCTGGACAAGGGATTGGGGTTGAGCCCCTTTAGAAGCCCGACCGCCTGCTCCGTCTGGGCCGGGTCGGTCAGCACCATCGTCACGCCCTGCCCCCGCACGGCGAGCCCGCGATAGCCAATCCGCGCCGGCCGCAGCATTCCGCGGACCTCGTCGAGCAGCGAATTCAGCCGCTCGTCGAGAATCGCTTTGAGATCGATCTCGAGCAGAAGATGCGAGCCGCCCTGGAGATCGAGCCCGAGAGCGATCTGGTTGTGGGGCAGCCACTCGGGCAATCGATCGAGCTGGTCGCGCGTGAACAGGTTGGGCAGGGTGAGCAGGAAGCCGAGCGCGCAGATCCCGAGGATCACCGCGACCTTCCATGGCGCAAAGCGGAGCATTGGCGAACGCTACTTCTTGCCGAACAGCTGTGCCATCAGGCCAGCCTTGGGCGCCGTCTCGGCGCCAGCATCGGCCTTTGCCGAAGCGCCCGTCCGCGCCGCCTGCGGCTTGTTCAAGACATCCGAGATCGTGCCGCGGGCGACCCGCACCCGGATGTCCTTGGCGATCTCGACCAGGAGGACGTCGTCGCCGTCTTCGACCTTGATCACGGTGCCGATGATGCCACCGCCGGTCAGCACCCGGTCGCCGCGCTTGACCGCGCCGATCATGTCGCGATGGCTCTTCATCTTCTTCTGCTGCGGCCGGATCAGCAGGAAATAGAACACGACGAAGATCAGCACCAACGGCATCAGGGAGATGAAATCGAAACCTGCCGGGGCACCGCCTGCCGCCTGGGCAAAGGCCGGGGAAAAGAGCATCACGTTCCTCGTCGAGATCGGGCGCCGGAGTGGCCGCGGACTATAGCCACGCTCTGCCGAAAAGCCAACAGCGCGCGGCCGACCCAAGTGCTGCCTGGGAAGTAGTTGCAGCGGTTGGGGCGTTCAAGGTTCGCGCCGGCCGCCTGAGAATGGCGGCGGCTTGGCGCCGGCGCTATGATCTCTGCCTGCCCTGGCCGGGGAGGCCCCGATGGCGATCGACCCTTACCGGTCGGTGAACCGCGACTACTGGGATCGCGAGGCCGCTCTCAATCTCGAGAGTTGGGACATCGAGGGTTTCCTCGGCGACCCCGCGCGGCTGACCAGGATGGTCACCGCCGACCGGCCGGCGCTCGGCGAGGTCAAAGGCAAGCGGCTGGTCCACCTGCAGTGCCACTTCGGGCTCGATGACCGGGGTCGACTTCGCCCCCCGGGCAATCGCGGCGGCGCGCGATCTGGCCGGCCGCGCCGGCATGCCTGTCCGCTTCGTCGAGGCCGAGCTATACGCGGCTCCCGAAGTGATTGGGGAGCAGTTCGACATCGTCTACACG
>DATAOG010000194.1:0-2659 GCA_036265855.1 Geminicoccaceae bacterium
AGGCTGCTCCGGGGTCGGAATGGGCGCGCAGGAATCGGTGGTGCGCGCCCCGGTCGCGCGACCGGCCGGCCGACCCTCGAGGCACCGAGGAGGCCCAAATCATCGATTCCAGCTGCTGGACGGCCCCTTGCCGCAGGGTGATGTCATCGCCTGGGCGCGACCTGCCGGGCCACCTGACGCCGGAACTCAATCGCCAGATCGCGTTCCTGTACGCCCGCCCTATCGTCGGACCTGACCAGCAGCCACCGGTTGTCGGCCGGATTGCCCTCTTTTATGACGACGTGGAGCCAGCTCGCTCCGGCCGCCGGTCAGGTTGAGCCTTCTGGCCATATGCGACCTCGCGCCCTCGCGCGTGATGCCGCCAGGCGGCCCGCCGCCATCAACCTGGGATACGGATGCTCCTGCCACCGTTCATGAGGACGGCCTGGGTGGCGCGAACCGGGCCGGTAGCGCCGGGAGCTCTGGCGCGCCCGCAAGCGCGCACCTGTGACTCTCCGGGAGGCACAGCATGACGCTCGATCAGGGACTAGCGTTCGCGGTCATGCTTGGCACGATCGGCCTGCTGATCTGGGGTCGCATTCGGTACGATCTGGTCGCCATGATGGCCCTGGTGGCCGCGATCGCCTGCGGCATCGTCAGGCCCGACCGCGCCTTCCGCGGCTTTAGCGACGACATCGTCATCATCGTCGGCTCGGCGCTCGTGGTCAGCGCCGCGATCGGCCGCTCGGGACTGGTCGAAGTGCTGATGAAGCCGCTCGTGCCACGGATGCAGACGAGCTCCATGCAGGTCGCGGTGCTTGCCTCGGCGGTGACGGCGCTCTCAGCCTTCATCAAGAACATCGGCGCGCTCGCGATCTTCATCCCGATCGCACTGCAGGTCGCCCGGCGGACCGGCAAGCCGGCATCGCGCGTGCTGATGCCGCTCGCGTCCGGCTCGCTGCTCGGCGGCCTCGTGACCCTGATCGGCACCTCGCCCAACGTGATCGTCTCCCGGATGCGCGAGCAGATCAGCGGCGAGCCGTTTCACATGTTCGACTTCGCACCGGTCGGCGTCGGCCTCGCCGCCGTCGGCGTGATCTTCCTCACCTTCGGCTGGCGGCTCCTGCCGAAGATCAAGAGAGGTGGCGGCGCCACGCCGGAGACGCGCTTTTCGATCGAGGATTACATCACGGAAGTCCGTCTGCCGGGGGCTTCGCCGTATGCGGGCAAAACCGTCCGCGACCTCGAAGCGCTCGGCGACGGCGACGTGACCGTCGCCGCAATCATCCGAGAAAACCACCGCCGCTACATTCCGGCCGGATTCTGGCCGCTGTTCGCGGGCGACATCCTCGTCCTCAAGGCCGATACGCACGCGCTCTCGAAGCTCGTCGATGCCGCGACGCTGGAGCTGATCCACGGCAAGGAGCTGGCGCCGGGCGAGGCTCGCGACGAGGGTCTCGGCGTGGTCGAGGCCGTGGTCACGCCGAACTCGACCATGATCGGCAGCACGGTCGAGCAGCTCGCGCTACGCGAGCGCTACGGTCTCAACCTGCTGGCGCTCAGCCGCTCCGGCCGTCGCATCGGCCAGCGGCTGCGCCGCATTCGCTTCCAGGAAGGCGATCTGGTCGTGCTGCAAGGCCGCGAGGAGCGGCTCAACGACAAGCTCGCCGCGCTCGGCTGCCTGCCGCTCGCGGAGCGGAACGTGCCGCTGGGGCGCACGCGCAACCTGTACCTGCCGGCCGTGATCCTCGGCCTGGCGCTGATCCTGGTGACGGCCGAGATCGTGACGGTGCCGGTCGGGTTTTTCGGCGCTGCGGTCGCGATGTTGGTCTTGCAGCTCCTGACCCTCAAGGAGGCCTACGATGCCGTCGAGTGGCCGGTGCTGGTCCTGTTCGGCGCCCTGATCCCGGTCAGCGAAGCCCTGCAGACCACCGGCGCGACGGAGCTCGTCGCTCGCTGGCTCTCGGTCGCGGCCCAGCATCTGCCGCCGCTCGGTGCGCTCGGCATGACGCTGCTCGCCGCCATGGCGCTGACGCCGTTCCTGAACAATGCGGCCACCGTGCTCGTCATGGCGCCGATCGGCGCGAGCCTGGCCAAGCAGCTGGGATTGAATTCGGACCCGTTCCTGATGGCCGTCGCAGTCGGTGCCGCCTGCGACTTCCTGACGCCGATCGGGCACCAGTGCAACACGCTGGTCATGGCCCCCGGCGGCTACCGCTTCGGCGACTACTGGCGGCTCGGCCTGCCGCTCTCGGTCATCGTCGCCGTGCTCGGCACGGTTCTGATCAGCCTGTTCTGGCCGCTGAGCTGAAGAAGGCAACGGGCGGTGTTCGACGGTGTCGGGCTTCCGACCGTACCGCGCCTGGGATTCGGGCTTCGGCTGGCTCGCGTCCTGGTGGCTGCTCCCGGGGCCGGCGTGAGTGCGGATCCGACGGAGCTCCCGCGGTTGCGTTCCCGCGAATGGAGCGGCGGCGATGGCGCGATCACAGCTTTGCCTCGGGCAGGATCTGGCCGCCGTCGACCAGGATGGTCGTGCCGGTAATGTAGGCGGCCTCGTCGGAGGCGAGGAAGAGGACCGCGTGCGCAACCTCCAGCGGCGTGCCGAGACGGCCGAGCGGCACCGAGCGCGTCATCGCGTCGGCGTACTCCTTCGAGCGGTGGGCGGTCAGGGCCGGGGTCA
>DATAOG010000195.1:0-2197 GCA_036265855.1 Geminicoccaceae bacterium
CGCGGCGCCGGCGCGCCCTCGAACAGCATCTCCTCGATCCGGACGTGGTCGTGGAAGTACTCGACGTGGCGGACGTTCGGCAGCGCGCAGCACAAGTGCGCGTGGATCGAGGGCGCGGTGTGCGCCGAGACCGGGATGCCGTAGGCCCGGCAGAGCGCGCCCGCAGCCATGAAGCCGGTGACCCCGGCGCAGCGGGTCACGTCGGCCTGCAGCACGTCGACCGCGCCGGCCTCGAGCATGTGCCGGAAATAGTAGAGGTCGTAGCCGTACTCGCCGGCCGCGATGTCCATGCCGGCTGGCGCGCGGTCGCGGATCAGCCTGAGCCCATCGAGATCGTCCGATGAGACCGGCTCCTCGAACCAGCTGACGCCGTATTCGCGGGCGAAGATCTCGGCATAGGCGAGGGCCTGCTTGCGGTCGTAGGCGCCGTTGGCGTCGACGAACAGATCGGCCCTGGGGCCGATCGCGGCGCGGGCCGCGCGCACCCGCTCCGGGTCGGCCTCGGGCTCGCTGCCGACCTTGATCTTGACCTTGCCGATGCCGCGCTCGACCCAGCCCGCGAGCTGCGCCTGCAGCTGGTCGTTGGAATAGCAGGTGAAGCCGCCGCTGCCGTAGATCTCGATTGCCTCCCGGCAGGCGCCGAGCAGCGTCACGAGCGGCAGGTCCAAAAGGCGCGCCTTCAGATCCCAGAGTGCTATGTCGACCGCGGCGATGGCGCTGGCGGCGATCCCCTGGCGGCCGTAGTTGCGCACCGCCTTGACCATCGCCTGCCAGTGGCCGGGCACGTCCATGGCATTCCTGCCCTCGACCACGCCTTTCAGCTTGCCTTGGATCAGCGTGCGGGCGGCGTCGTGGGTGTAGCTGTAGCCCGTGCCGGTGCAGCCGCCGGCCGAGGCGCGAACGATCACGATCGTGGTCGAGTCCCAGGCGAGCGTGCCGTCGGCTTCGGGAGCATCGGTCGGGACGGTGTGCGCCGAGACCTCGATCCGCTCGACCGCAATCGCATTCATCGCGCAGCTCAGCGCTTGCCCGGCAGCAGGCCCTGCATGCTTTCCTTGATCGACTGCCAGACAATCCCGATCGCCTCCGGATCACCCTTGACCAGGGAGGTCGCGTATTTCTTGGCCTGCTCGTAGGTGATGTGCGGCGGCAGCGGCGGCACCTTGGGGTCGGTCACGACATCCAGAACGCACGGGCGGTCGGCATGCAGCGCCTCGTCCCAGGCCGGCCCGACCTTCTCCGGATCCTCGACCCTGATGCCCTTCAGCCCGACCATCTCGGCGAGCCTCGCATAGGGGAAATCCATCACGTTCTGCGAGGTCTCCCACTTCGGGTCGCCGGCCAGCACGCGCTGCTCCCAGGTCACCTGGTTCAGGTCGCGGTTGTTGAGCACGAGCACCACCAGCCGCGGGTCGGCCCACTGCTGCCAGTATTTGGCGACGGTGATCAGGCAGTTGTTGCCGAGCATCTGCATCGCGCCATCGCCGACCAGCGCGATCGCGACCCGCTCGGGATGGGTGAACTTGGCGGCGAGCGCGTAAGGCACGCCCGGGCACATCGTGGCGAGCGTGCCGGACAAGGTCGCCATCATGCCGCGCCGGATCTTGAGGTTGCGGGCGAACCAGTTGGCGACGCTGCCGGAATCGGCGCTGATGATGCAGCCATCCGGCAGCCGCGGCGACAATTCCCAGAGCACCCGCTCGGGGTTGATCGGATCGGCCGCGCTCATCGAGCGCTCCTCGATCACCTCCCACCACTGCCGCACGCCCTTTTCGATCTGCTCGCGCCAGGACCGGTCCTCCTTGCGCTTCAGCAGGGGCTTGAGCGCCTTCAGGGTCTCGGCGCTGTCGCCGACCAGGCTGACCTCCATCGGGTAGCGGATCGAAAGCATCCGGCCGTCGATGTCGATCTGCACGCCCCGCGCCTGGCCCTCGGGCGGCAGGAACTCCGAGTACGGAAAGCTCGAGCCGACCATCAAGAGCGTGTCGCAGCCCGTCATCAGGTCCCAGCTCGGCCGGGTGCCGAGCAGACCGATCTGGCCGGTGACGAACGGCAGATCGTCGGGCACCGCGGCCCGGCCGAGCAGCGCCTTGGCGACGCCGGCGCCCAGGATCTCGGCGGTCTCGATCACCTCGTCGGTCGCGTGCAGCGCCCCCGCGCCGACCAGCATCGCGACCCGCTTGCCGGCGTTCAGCAC
>DATAOG010000196.1:0-7539 GCA_036265855.1 Geminicoccaceae bacterium
CCCGCTCGCCCTCCTTCAGGCCGTCCTGGATCACCGCCTGGGTGCCCTCCGTGGCGCCGAGCTTGACCCGTCTGGACTCGACCTTGTCATCACCGTCGACGACCAGGACGTAGGGCCCCGCCTGGTCGACCTGGAGCGCCGCCTGCGGGATCGCGATCCGGCGCTCGGGCTTGCCCGCCTCGACCTGCACGCTGACGAACTGGCCATCGACCAGGACGCGATCGGGATTGGGCAGGGCGGCCCGGACCGTAACCGTGTCGGTGCCGCGATCGACCTGGACGTCGAGGAAGTTGAGGCTGCCCGGTTCCGGGTAGAGGGTGCCATCCGGCAGGCCGACTCTGACCACCGGCGGGTGCCCACTGCCGCTCTGCTCGCGCCGATAGTCGAGCAGCTGGCGCTGGCTGACCGGGAAGGTCACGTAAATCGGGTTCTGGCTGACGATGGTCGCCAGAACGCCGCTGTCGGGCCCGACCAAGTTACCAACGCTGACGCTGGCGCGGCCGATCCGGCCGTCGATCGGCGCGTAGATGTCGGTGTAGCCGAGGTTGATCTCGGCCTGCTTGAGCGCCGCCTGCGCCTCGAGGATCTTGGCCGCCGCCATCTGGTCATTGGCGCGCCGCTCGTCGACCTCGGCCTGCGGGATGTTCTTGTTCTTGACCAGCTCCTCGCCGCGCCGCAGCGCGACCTGGGTATTGACCCGGTTGGCCTCGGCGCTCGCGAGCTCGGCCTGGCGCTGCTCGACGACGGCCTGATACTGGTCCTTCTCGATCACGAACAGCAGCTCGCCGGCCCTGACGTCCGCACCCTCCTTGAACGCCCGCTTCTGGAGAAACCCGGCCACGCGGGCGCGCAGCTCGACCTTGTCCTCGGCCACGACCCGACCATTGAAGCCGAAGGTCGGCGTGACATCGACAAGTTGCGTCGTGATCACGGCGACCGAGGGCGGCGGCGCCGCGCTCTTGGGTGGCTCGGCCGCCTGAGCGGTGGCGTCAAGCAACGAGAGCGAAAGCGGCCAGACAAGGCACATCAGCCGCAAGCGACGGGATCGCCCGGCCGTTTCAACGCAAAACTTCATCAACCTGCCTCCCAACCTCAGCTCGGCGAGCCTCGCGAGCGAACTCGCTCAATGGGACGCGCAGCCGCTCCCCGATGCGCCCAGCATGACCGCTCTGCCCACTATACGGCCGCGCGGCACTCGACCGATATCGCTACGTCCGCCCAGCCGCTCGATGGATTGATCTCGATCAAGCCGGCCGCCTCGCGCCGCATGGCCGGTTTGAGCGTGGCCTCAACGGTCGCCCCGCCGCCCGCCGACGCGGCGGTTCGGCACTGCGAAGATTTTAGCCGAATGGTTGCCGCTGTGCATGGTGATTCTGGGCCCTCGCTCAGGCCGGCCTAGCCCGTGCGACCAGGCAGCGCTCGATGCCGGCGAGATCGGGCCGACGTTCGACCACGGTGAGCCCGTGCCGGGCCAGCAGCGCCGCAACCGCGTCGCCCTGGCCCTGGCCGATCTCGAGCGCGAGCGCCCCGCCCGGAGCCAGCAATCGTGCGCAGTCCGGGACCAGGGCCCGATAGGCGTCGAGGCCGTCTGGACCCGCGACCAGCGCGAGCTGCGGCTCGAAGTCGCGGATCTCGGGCGCGAGGCGGGCGGCGTCGGCAGCGCCGACGTAGGGCGGGTTGCTGACGATCAGATCGAAGACGCCCTCGAGCCCCGTGGCCCAGCTCCGCCGCTCAAAGCGTGCCCGCGGGGCGAGCTTCAAGCGCCCGGCGTTGGTCATCGCGAGCCTCAGCGCCTCAGGGCTGCGGTCGACCCCGAGCCCGAGCGCACGCGGCAGCTCGGAGAGCAGCGCCAGCAACAGACATCCGGAGCCGGTGCCGAGGTCGAGAATGCGCAGCGGCGCGCCGCGATCGCGAATCTGCGCCAGCGCGGCCTCGACCACGGTCTCGGTCTCCGGCCGCGGGATCAGCGCCGCCGGCGAGACCCGAAACGGCAGGCTCCAGAATTCCTTCTCGCCCAGAATGTAGGCCATCGGCTCGCGGGCGCTGCGGCGCCGGGCCAGCTCGTCGAGGCGGGCCAGCTCGGCCGCGCTCGGGGCATCCGCGCCGCCGGCCATCAGGCTGGCGCGGGGCCGCCCGGTCGCCGCCGCCGCGAGCAGCCAGGCATCGCCCCGGGCGGTCTCGATGCCGGCCGCACTCAGGCGCTCGGCGACCCGGCCGACTGCTTCGCTGAAGGTCCGAGCTCGCCACGCCTCGCCATCTCGCGCCATGGCCCGATCAAGGGCTGCCCCGGTCGATCTTGCAAGAGGGCTGAGGACGACAGCCTCAGATGGCGGCCGCCGGGCATGAACTTACTCACGCTGTTGATGATCGGTCTGGTCGGGCACGGTCGATTGGATATAGGCTGGAACGGCAGCGAGGCCCGGTCGCGGGTCACGCGCCATCTGGCACTCCGCGGGCAGCCGGTCCCGGCTGGCGCGCCCTCGTCTGGCTCAGTTGCTCGTCGGGATATCTGGCATGGATGTGATGCGGGTCGCTCGGAAGAGCCGGGACGCCATTTTGGGCGTGGTCCCGCCCGAACCCGTGTTCGCGACCTACCACCGGCTGGCGCGCCGCCGCTTCGTCGATTACGCGAGGCGCCGGCTCGGGGTCGACTTCAGAGAGGTCGCCGCGGGTGCCGCGCCGCCGGCCACGCTGATCGCCAAGACGTCGGCAAGCGACGAGCGACAGTTGCAACTGGAGGCCAATCCGGACAAATATTTCGGCGGCGGCTATCGCATGGTATTGAACTGGCTGAAAGTGCTGGAGCACGTTGGCTTCAACATCAGAACGGTAGGATCGGCGCTCGAGTTCGGCTGTGGCACCGCTCGCCTGATCCGTCACCTGCGATGCCTGGACGGCGTCCATCTGGTCGGCAGCGATCTCAATCCCGAGATGATCGAGTGGTGCAGCGACAACGTCCCCGGGATCGAGTTCCACTGCAACGATCTGGAACCGCCGTTGCGGTTTGCGAGCGATGCTTCGTTCGACCTGATCCTGGCGTCATCGGTGTTCACGCACATACCCAGAGATCTGCAGGCCTTCTGGATGCGCGAGCTGAGGAGGGTGCTCCATCCGGGCGGGGTTTTCCTGTGCACGGTGCTCGGCCGGCTGGCGAAGCAGACTCTGCTGGCGCCTAAGGAATACAGCGCGCTCGCCGAGGGCGGCTACATCGAGCTGACGACCGATCGGGCCGAGGCGACCCTCTCGACCCGGATCGGCGGCTCGGCCTGGGACGTGTTCCAAAGCCGGGGTGAGCTGATTCGCAGGTTCGGCGAGGTGTTCCGGGTCGTCGACTTCATTCCCGGCACCCAGGACCTGCTGGTGCTCCAGCGACCGGACGCCTGGGCGCCCCTGACCGCCACCCCTTATTACGGCGAGGTGTTTTAGGCGGCGGGACGCCGCTCCGAGAGCCTGGCGCGTCGCCTTGCTTGCCGAGGCTATGGCCCACCGGAGTAAGGTCGACCGGCTGCCTGAGCGGGCTATTTGCAATCCTGTGCCAGCCCGTTCAGCGCCCGTGGCGATCGCAGCCTCGCCCGCCAACCTCGCGCGCATGGGACAGGCTGGCAACAGTCGCAATCGCAGTCGATCGTTGGAGAATCCGTCATGCAGCTGACCTGGCTCGGCCATTCTGCCTGTCACCTCGAGACCGCCGGCAAGAGCATCCTGATCGACCCGTTCTGGACCGGCAATCCCAAGTTTCCGGAAGGCTTCGAGAGCCGGCTGTCGCGGGTCGACTTCATCGTGCTGACCCATGGGCATGAGGATCACCTGGGCGACAGCGCTCGTCTGGCTCAGAAGTATGGCGCGACCGTGGTCGCGATGTTCGAGATCTGCGTGTATCTCGGGACCCAGGGCGTCAGCCAGGTCGAGCCCATGAACATCGGCGGCACGATCCGGCGCGACGGGCTCGCCTTCACGATGGTCAACGCCCAGCACAGCTCCGCGATCATCAAGGACGGCATGCCGGTCACGATGGGCGATCCGGCGGGCTTCGTGATCAAGGGGCCCGAGCGCACCGTCTACCACGCCGGCGACACCGAGATCTTCTCCGACATGGCGCTGATTCAGCGGCTCCATAAGCCCTCGGTCGGCCTGATCCCGATCGGCGACCGCTTCACGATGGGCCCGGAGACGGCGGCGCTCGCCTGCAACGAGTTGCTCGACCTCGAGGTCATCCTGCCGATCCACTGGGGCACGTTCGATCTGCTGACCGGCGATCCCAGGACGTTCAAGTCCCTGGTCCGGCGCGGCGAGGTCAGGCTGCCCGAGCCCGGCGAGGCGATCGCGCTGTCGTAGACGGGCGCGGTCGCGGGGCCTCGGTCGGCTCTGGATTTGGTTCAGCAGTCGTGGGATGGTGGCGGCCGCCAGTCAGGTGGGACGGTCCGGTGGACGGTCTTCGAATTCGTCAGGCAGAACCGGGGGACGCCGGGTCGATCGCCGACGTCCAGGCCAGGACCTGGCGGACGGCCTATCTCGGCATGCTGCCCCATGAGGTGCTGGTGGGCTTCGGGGCGGCTCAGGGCAGCGCGTTCTGGCAGCGCGTGCTCGAGCGCGCCGAGGGCGGCGATGCGGTGCTGGTCGCCGAGCTCGACCGTGAGGTCGTGGGCTTCGTGTCGTCGGGTCCGATCCGCGACCGGATCCCGGGCTACAGCGCCGAGTTCTACGCGCTCTACGTCCTGCCCGAGGCCCAGGGCTGCGGCATCGGGACTGCGCTGATCGCGCAGGCCGGGCGCGCGCTGGTGCGCCGCCGCTGGCTCGGCGCGACCGTCTGGGTGCTCGAGGACAATCAGCTCGGGCGCCGTTTCTACGAGGGCCTGGGCGGCCTGTCGCTCGGAGTCGCGAAGGCGCTTGCCTATCGCGGCACGAGCTACCCCTCGGTGCGCGAGGTCGCCTACGGCTGGCCGGACCTGCGCCGCGCGCCCTGGCTGGTCGACGAGCGGGATCGCCGTTGAGGGCTTCTGGCTTGCTCTCGAACTCGCGACTTGCGGCCCCGCGGCTGGCGCGCGGGCTGCTTGCGCTCACTCTGGCCGCCTGCCAGGCGCCGCCCGCGCCGCCGGCAGCCCGACCTTCGCCACCGCCGGTCCCCACGGTCGGTCTCGGGCCGCCGGCGGCGCCGCCGCCAGCGCCGGTGGAGCGCGAGCTGTGCGAGGTGCTGCCGGCCGTGCTGGCGGGCGAGAGCGACGGCTTCGCCGGGCTGCGAGCGAGCCACATCGCCGCCGACAGTTGGCGCGGCGCTCAGACTCTGCCGGGCACCGAGCGCTGCACGATCGAGGGCGACGCCTGGCCGCGCGCCCGCTACGTCTGCGCCAGCCGGCGTTTTGGCGTCGCGAACCGTGACGGCGCCGAGGCCGGCTTCGAGCGGCTGGCGCAGGCGATCGACGAGTGCCTGAGCCGGCCGATCTGGTTCCCGCGCAACTGGGAGAGGGGCGAGCCGTTCGAATTCGCGATGGGCGAGCGCCTCCTGGCCTGGACCGACCAGAGCGTCTCACCGCCCTCGCAGGTCGTGCTCAAGATTCAGCAGGATCTGGATCGTCGCGGCTATCAGCTGACGCTCAATCTCGAGGCGATCCACTGACCGTGGCCGGGGCGGGCTGCTGATCTTCGAGCCGCCGGGCGGCGTGGTGCAGCGGGCGGAGCGCCGCGTAGGCCGGCCGATAGACGTCGTGGTAGCGGGCCTCGTAGCCCTCGGCCCACGCGGGCTCCGGCTCGACCGCGTCGGCGCCGGCGCGAAGCCCGGCGAGCCCGCTCGCGAGGTCTGCGAAGATCCCGGCCGCAAGCCCGCCGAGCAGGGCGGCACCGAGCGCGGTCGCCTCGGCCATCTCCGCCGCTATGATCGGCCGCCGGTACACCGAGGCCTTGATGCGCAGCAATAGCTGGTTGCGGGTATTGCCGCCGATCGCCCGGATCTGCTCGATCGGCCGCAGGCCGGGCAGCCGCCCCAGATCATCGATCGTGAGCCTGGCCTCGAAGGCCAGCCCCTCGAGCACCGCCCGGTAGAGCGTCGCGGCCGTGGCGTCGGCGCTGAGGCCGAACCAGGCGCCGCGCGCGTCGGGGTCGGGCACGGGCGAGATCCGGCCGCGCAGGTCGGGCACGAAAGTGACGCCGTGGCAGCCCGCCGGCACCGTCTCGGCTTCGGCGATCAGTCGCTGATGCGCCATGTCCGCGCCGAACAGCGCGCGGAACCACTCGATGCAGGCGCCCGATGTGGCAAAGCCGCCGAAGATGTAGTGCACCGGCGGCGCGCCCGCGACCTCGGTCACGCCCTGGCTGTAGCCGCGCGTCAGCAGCTCGGGCGCCGCGCTCGGCCGCTCGAGCGCGAGCGTCAGCCCCTCGGCGGAGCAAAGGGAATCCAAAAGGACCCCGGCTCTCAGCGCCTTCGCGGCCAGCGCGCCCGTGATGTGGTCGTGACCCGCGACCCCGACCGCGCAGGCCGTCGTCAGCCCGGTCGCCGCGGCCGCCTCGGCGCTGACCGGGCCGAGGCGCGTGCCCCAGGGCCGGAGCGGGGCGAATATCGAGGGTTCGAGGCCGACCTCCCGGACCAGCTCCTCCGCCCAGACCCGGCGCTCGAGATCGAGCGCGAGCGTGCGCGAGGCGAGCGAGAGGTCGGCGCCCGGCACGCCGGTCAGACGCCAGGCGAGATAGTGCGCGACGTTCAGCCAGAGCGCGGTGCGGGCGAGCGCGTCCGGCTGATGCGCTTTCATCCAGAGCAGCTTGCAGAGCGTGAAGGTCGGATCGGGGGCCAGCCCGGTCAGCCCGTGCAGGCGGCCCCTGCCGACGGTCGCCTCCAGTCGCGCGAGCTCGGCCTTCCGCCGCTCGTCATACCAGGCGATCGTCCTGCAGGTCGGCCGGCCGTCGGCATCCAGAGCGACCAGAGCTTCGCCGACGCTCGCGACCGCAAGGCCGGCGATCCGCCCCGGCTCGCTGATCTGCGCGGCGGCGTCGCGGAGCGCGCCGCAGGCCGCCTGCCAGAGCGCCTCGGGCTCGTGCTCGGCCCAGCCCGGCCGCGGCCGCAGGACCGGGGTCGGCCGGCTGCCCTCGGCGACCGCCCGGCCCTCGGGGGTGAAGACGATCGCCCGGATGCGGCTGGTCCCGGCATCGACCCCGAGGATCAGCCGGTCGTCGCTCATGACGGCTCAGCGCAACAGCTCCGCGGCCTCGTCGACCCTGCCGTCCGCATGAATCAGATGGCGGAGCGCCTGGATCATCTTGGCCGGCTGCGGGCTCTGCCAGATGTTGCGCCCGAACACGACACCCATTCCCCCGGCGTCGAGCGTGTCGCGGACCACCTGCAGCACGGCGCGCTCGCTGTCCATCTTCGGCCCGCCCGCGATCAGCACCGGCGCCGGGCAGCCGGCGGTCACCTTGCGAAAGCTCTCGGCGCTGCCGGTGGCGTAGGTCTTGAGCACGTCGGCACCGTGCTCGAAGCCGAGCCGGCAGGCATCCGCCATGGCCCCGGCGTCGTTCGGATCGGGGATGCGCTCGGCCGGGCAGGGCAGCGCT
>DATAOG010000197.1:0-8215 GCA_036265855.1 Geminicoccaceae bacterium
CAACGGCCGGATCGGCGAGTACTCCTGGTCGTCCAGCAGCGCCGTATAGTAGCAGGCGCGCACCAGCCGTCCGGCACGGGAGAAAGTCTCGAGCAGCAGCCGATAGTCGATGTCGAACCCAAGCGCTCGCGCCGCCTGATAGAGATTGGCTCCGTCGATCATCAGGGCGAAGCGGTCCTCTTCGCTGAGAATGTCCTCGATTACCGGGCAATTCATAAGGGTCAACCTCCGATGGTGTATCGGCTCATGCTATAAGATGAGCCTTGCCTCTCAGGCCAGCCGGACCGGCGCGAAACCGCCGGTCGGTGGAGTTAGAAAGATGATCCTTCTCGGGCTCGGTGGCAACCTGCCCAGCGTGGAATTCGGCCCGCCCCGTGCGACGCTGGAGGCCGCGCTCGACGCCCTTGCCGCGGCGGGCATCGGGATCCGGCAACGGTCGCGCTGGTATCGCACGACCCCGGTTCCGGACGACGGACAGCCGCACTACGTCAATGGCGTCGCGCAAATCGAAACCACGCTCCCAGCTTCGGATCTGCTGGCGCTCCTGCTCCAGACCGAGCGCCGGTTCGGGCGCGTCCGGTCGCAGCGCTGGGCGCCGCGGATCCTCGATCTCGATCTCCTCGCCTATCACCACCATACTACAGCTGCCGGCGCAGCGCCAGCGGGCTCGCCGATCCTCCCCCATCCGCGCCTGCACGAGCGCGCTTTCGTGCTGGTGCCGCTGACCGAAATCGCGCCCGCCTGGAAGCATCCGCGGCTGGGACTTACCGCCTCCGAGCTGCTGGCAGCCCTGCCGCCCGGGCAATTTGTCGCACTTCTGGAGCCTGCCGACGAGAAATCCCGGCCGGCTCGGTTGCAGGATCGGGTGCCGCACGCTAGCTAACTGACAAATGTATCGAATCGCCGCTGGAGTTTGCCGCCATGGCCCGGATTACCGTCGAAGACTGCGTCACCAGGGTGCCCAACCGCTTCGAGCTGGTCATGCTCGCCGCCCAGCGCGCGCGCGACGTCTCGGCCGGGGCGCCGCTCACGGTCGAGCGCGACAACGACAAGAACCCGGTCGTCGCGTTGCGCGAGATCGCGGACGGCACGGTCGAGCTGGACCATCTGCGCTACGAGCTGATCCACGGCCTGCGCCGGCACGTCGAGATCGAGGACCAGCCCGACGACCTGATGATGGCCTACCAGGACCAGCCGATGGTCGAGCCGGCCGGGGCGATCGCGGTCGGGGACGAGGCCGACGACGATCCGGATCTCGGCAGCGCGCCGCAGCCCTCGATCGACGAGGATCAGATTTACGAATAGCTCGGCACGATGCCTCAGTCGGGCGGCGTGGTGGAGCCGGCGCCGTTGCCGCCCGAGGCGGGAATTTCGCCCGAGCCGGTGAGCGCCGCGCCGCCGCGGCGGCCGGTGTTGCGTCAGTACGAGCTGGTCGAGCGGGTCAAGGCCTACGATCCGGGCGCCGACGAGGAGCTGCTGAACCGAGCCTACGTGTTCGCGATGAAGGCGCACGGCGCCCAGGTGCGCGCCTCTGGCGATCCCTACTTCTCCCATCCGGTCGAGGTCGCCGGCATCCTGTCGGCGTGGCGGCTCGACAGCGCGTCGATCGCGACCGCGCTGATGCACGACACGGTCGAGGATACCGGCGCGACGATCGCCGAGCTCGAGCGGCTGTTCGGTGCCGAGGTCGCCCGGCTGGTCGACGGCGTGACCAAGCTCAACAAGCTCGAGCTGCAGTCCTCGCAGACCGAGCAGGCCGAAAACTTCCGCAAGCTTTTGCTGGCGATGTCCGAGGACATCCGGGTGCTGCTGGTCAAGCTCGCCGACCGGCTGCACAACATGCGCACGCTGCACTTCATCCGCAAAGCCGACAAGCGGCGCCGGATCGCCGCCGAGACTCTCGAGATCTACGCGCCGCTCGCCGAGCGGATCGGCATGCAGGCGCTCAAGGACGACTTGGAGGATCTGGCGTTCGCAGCACTCTGGCCGGATGCGCGCGAATCGGTGCGCAGCCGGCTCGGCCAGCTGCGCAAGCACGACAGCAACCTGATCGAGCGGATCGTCGGCGAGCTGCGCCAGACCCTGCACGACGCCGGGCTCGAGGCCGAGGTCTACGGCCGCGAGAAGACGCCGTTCTCGATCTGGCGCAAGATGAAGCGCAAGAACATCAGCTTCGAGCAGCTCTCCGACATCATGGCGTTTCGGATCCGGGTCGACAGCGTGCCCAACTGCTACGCCGCGCTCGGCGTCATCCACGGCCGCTACGCGATGGTGCCCGAGCGCTTCAAGGACTTCATCAGCACGCCCAAGCCCAACGCCTACCGCTCGCTGCACACGACGATCTTCGGGCCCGAGCGACGGCGCATCGAGGTCCAGATCCGGACCCGAGAAATGCACGAGATCGCCGAGATGGGCGTCGCCGCGCACTGGGCCTACAAGCAGAAGCGGGACCTTACCGATGGCCGCCAGTATCGCTGGGTGCGCGGCCTGCTCGAGATCCTGGAGCAGGCGTCCGGGCCCGAGGAGTTTCTCGAGCACACCAAGCTCGAGATGTTCCAGGATCAGGTCTTCTGCTTCACCCCGCGTGGCGATCTGATCGCGCTGCCGCAGGGCGCCACCCCGGTCGACTTCGCCTACGCGGTCCACTCCGAGGTCGGCGACAGCTGCATCGGCGCCAAGGTCAATGGCCGGCTGGTGCCGCTGCGCACCCGTCTCAACCACGGCGACCAGGTCGAGGTGATCACGAGCAAGAGCGCCTCGCCCTCGCCCGCCTGGGAGCGGTTCGTCGTCACCGGCAAGGCGCGCTCGCGGATCCGCCGTTTCCTGCGCACCCGGCAGCGCAACGACTTCATCGCCCATGGCCGCGAGCTGCTCCAGCGGGCCGCTCAGAGAGAACGGCTCGCGGTCGGCGACAAGCGGCTCGAGGCGGTGCTGGGCGCTTTGCACCAGAAGTCGGTCGAGGACCTGTTGGCCGCGATCGGGGAAGGTGCGCTCGGCGCTCGGGTGGTCATCGAGGCGCTGCGCCGCGACCAGCAGCCGGACACCGCGGCGAGCGCGGCCGAGGCAGCGGATGCCAAGGTCGTGCCGCTGCGCCGGCCCAGGGCGGCCCCGGCGCCGGACGGCCGCGAGGGTCTGATCAGCGGTCTGTTGCCGGGCATGGCGATCAGTTTCGCCGGCTGCTGTCATCCGATTCCGGGCGATGCCATCGTCGGCGTGGTGCGCACCGGCCGGGGGGTCGCGATTCACCGCAACGACTGCCCGACCCTCGGCCGCAAGGCCGACGACCCGGACCGCTGGCTGGATCTCGGCTGGAACCCGGCGGCCAAGGACGCCAAGGCGGTCGCCCGGCTGCACGTGATGACGACCAACCAGCCCGGCAGCCTCGGCTCGCTCAGCACCGTGGTCGGCAAGCAGGGCGGCAACATCACCGACCTGCGCTTCGGCAGCCGGTCGCCCGAGCTGTACGAGATCATCCTCGACATCGAGGTCGAGAATCGGGATCACCTGGAGCGGATCGTGGCCAGCCTGCGCGCCACCCGGGTCGTGACCTCGGTCGAGCGCACCCGCGGCTGAGGTGGCGTCGCGGCGCGGTAAGCGTTTCGCGGGCGGGCAGGTTCGCGCCCGGCCGGCAGGAACCCGGGCAGGCCGGCGACGATGACCATGATCGGAGCTTAACGGGCGTAACCCAAACTGTTCCATGTTTCGCAGTCGGCATCCGATCTCCGTGTCCCGCCGGGTGCGGCGCTGGCTATGGCCGGAGATGGGCTGGCGCCGGCTCGGCACCTACCTGGTCAGGCGCCTTGCGCGCCTGCCCGGGACGCCGCGCAGCATCGCGGCGGGCTTCGCCTGCGGCACGGCGATCTCGTTCACCCCGTTCCTCGGCCTGCACACGGCGCTGAGCCTGCTGCTCTGCGCGCTGGTGCGCGGCAACTATCTGGCCGCCGTCGTCGGCACGCTGATCGGCAACCCGTGGACGCTGCCCTTCATGTGGGTGGCGAGCGCCGAGCTCGGCCATTTTCTGCTCGGCGGGCCGCCGCTGCGGACCGAAGCGCTCCAGCAGCCGGGGATTCACGGGCTGTTCCACGAGCTCGGCGCGCTGGTCTGGCCGATGACGGTCGGCGGCGTCTCGCTCGGGGCGCTCGCCGCGCTCGCGGTCTACTTTCCGGTGCTGCGTGCGGTCGCAGCCTACCAGACGGCGCGCCGGGACCGGCGCGAGCGGCGGCGGGCGGAACGCCGCGACCAGCTCGACGTGGCCTCACGACGCCCCACGCCGGACACCAGTGCGTCGTAATCGCGCCCTGGCCAGCGGGCGGCGCGCCGCCTATAAGCTTGCCGCCATCGAGACGCGGGAAAGGGATTCGATGCGCCGCGCCCGACGATCTGCGTTCCGCGCCGGCAGGGGCATGCCGGGCGATCGCCTCCCTGATCGCCGGGGCCACGATTGCGCCTCGTCCCCGAGCCCGCGGTGAGGCGCCGATGATCCTGGGCGTCGGCACCGATTTGATCGACATCCGCCGGATCGAGCGCATCCTCGAGCGCTTCGGCGGCCGCTTCGTCGAGCGCGTGTTCACCGCCACCGAGCGGGCCAGAGCCGAACGCCGCCACGATCGCGCCGCCGCCTACGCCAAGCGCTACGCTGCCAAGGAGGCCTGTGCCAAGGCGCTCGGCACTGGCTTCCGGCAGGGCGTGTACTGGCGCGACATCGGGGTCGACAACCGGCCGTCGGGTCAGCCGTTGCTCCACCTCACCGGCGGTGCCGCCGCGCGGCTGGCGGCCTTGACGCCTGCGGGCATGACGGCGCGGGTCGACCTCAGCCTGACCGACGAGCCGCCGTTCGGGCAGGCCGTCGTGATCATCAGCGCCGTCGTCGGCGACGCCGCCGGGTCCGGCTTGGGCGCGCGCAGATGACAAGGCGTTCACTTTACCTAAGCCCAGGCGTTGGTTACTTTCCGGCGATGACGGAAATCCGGTTACTGGCTCAGTTCGATCGGAGCCTCGACCGAGGGCTCCGGGTCGAGCACACGCCCGGGCGCTGCGTCGCGAAGGGCGAGCACCTGCTGTGAGAAAACACGTTGCGGTCGCGCACAGCCGTTCCAAGGGCTTTTGGGAGACGGCGCGCACGCTGGTCTACGCGGTCGCGATCGCGCTCGCGGTCCGCACCTTCCTCTACGAGCCGTTCAACATCCCCTCCGGTTCGATGAAGCCGACGCTTCTGGTCGGCGACTACCTGTTCGTGTCGAAGATGGCCTATGGCTACAGCAGGTATTCGCTGCCGTTCGGGCTGCCGCTGTTCGAGGGCCGGATCAATGGCAGTGTGCCGGAGCGCGGCGACGTCGTCGTCTTCAAGCTGCCCTCCGACAACCGTACCGATTACATCAAGCGGATCATCGGCCTGCCCGGCGACAAGATTCAGGTCCGCGACGACATCCTGTACATCAACGGCGAGCCCGTGAAGCGGGTTCAGCTCGAGGACTTCTACGACGATGACGCGACCGGCAGCGACGGACCGGTGACCCGGTACCGCGAGAGTTTGCCCACCGGCCGCAGCTACACCGTCCTGGACATGACGACCCACGGCTCGCTCGACAACACGCGGGTCTACGAGGTGCCCGAGGGCCACGTGTTCGCGATGGGCGACAATCGCGACAACTCGCTCGACAGCCGGGTCGACAACGTCGGCTTCATCCCGGTCGAGAACCTGATCGGCCGGGCCGAGATCATTTTCTTCTCGACCAATGGCAGCGCGCATCTCTGGGAGATCTGGAACTGGCCCGCGACGATCCGCTTCCGCCGGCTGTTCCACCTGATCGAGTGACCACCGCGCCGCCCCCGCACGCGGCCGGCGCCGAGGTCGGGCTGGAGGACAGGATCGGCTACCGGTTCGCCGACCCCGCCCTGCTCCGCGAGGCGCTCACCCACAGCAGCGCGGCCACTCGCGGGCGCCGGCGGGTGCGCAGCAACGAGCGGCTGGAGTTCCTGGGCGACCGGGTGCTGGGCCTCGCGATTGCCGATCTGCTGATCCGCCGCTTTCCCGAGGAGCCCGAGGGCAGTCTGACCCGCCGGCACGCCGCGCTGGTCCAGGGCGCGACGCTCGCCGAGGTCGCGCGCGAGATCGCGCTCGGCGACCGTCTGATGTTGGCCCGCGGCGAGGAAGATGCCCGCGGTCGGGCCAAGCCCGCGACCCTCGCCAATGCCCTGGAGGCGCTGATCGGCGCCATCTACCTGGATGGTGGGCTGGCGCCAGCCGCGACCTTTATCGCCCGTCATCTCGGGCCGCGCCTGAAAGCCATGCGGGCACCGCCCCAGGACCCCAAGACCGCGCTTCAGGAATGGGCCCAGGGCCGCGGCCTGGCCTTGCCGGATTATCGCGTGGTGGAGATCGCCGGACTGGCGCACGAGCCCCGCTTCGAGGTCAGTGTTCAGGTCGGCGACCTGCCGCCTGCGACCGGGGTCGCAGGGTCCAAGCAGGCGGCCGAGCGCTCGGCGGCGGCGCGGCTCCTGGAAGTGCTCGCAACCTGGCCCGAGGCGAACGATGCCTGAAGAGCAGGCGGCCGCCGTCATGACGCGCTGCGGCTTCGTCGCGCTGCTGGGCGCGCCCAACGCCGGCAAGTCGACCCTGCTCAACCGGCTGGTCGGCACCAAGGTCTCGATCGTCACGCCCAAGGTCCAGACCACCCGCCGGCGCGTGCTCGGCATCACCGTCCGCGGCCCCGCCCAGCTGGTGTTCGTCGACACGCCCGGGATCTTCGCGGCGCGGCCGGGCCGGCCGCTCGAGCAGGCGATGGTGCGGGCCGCCTGGCGCGGCGCCGAGGATGCCGATCTGTCCGTGCTGCTGGTCGACGCGCGCCGCGGGCTGGATGCCGACACCCGCATCATCCTGGACGGCCTTGGCAAACGCCGCGCCCGCGCCGCGCTCGTGATCAACAAGCTCGATCTGGTGGCACCGCCCGCGACCCTGCCGCTGATCCGCGAGCTCGACCAGAGCGGCCGATTCGAGCGGGTGTTCATCGTCTCGGCGCTGACCGGCGACGGCTGCGACGTTCTTCTGGACTGGCTGCTCGAGATCCTGCCCGAGGGTCCCTGGCTGTTTCCCGAGGACCAGCTGTCGGATCTGTCGCAGCGGGCGACGGCGGCCGAGATCACGCGCGAGCAGTTGTTCCTCCAGCTGCATCAGGAATTGCCCTACAGCCTGACCGTCGAGACCGAGGCCTGGACCGCGAGCGCCGACGGTTCGGAAGTCCGGATCGACCAGACGATCTACGTGCAGCGCCCGAGCCAGAAGGCGATCGTGCTCGGCAAGGGCGGCCGCCAGGTCAAGGCCGTGGGCCAGGCCGCCCGCGCCGAGCTCGAGCGGATCCTGGACTGCCGGGTCCACCTGTTCCTGCACGTCAAGGTGCGCGAGCGCTGGCCGCTCGACCCGGAGCGCTATCGCGAGCTCGGCATCGACTATCCGGGCTGACCGGCGTGCACTGGCAGGATCAAGGCGTGGTGCTGGCGGCGCGCCGACATGGCGAGAGCTCGGCCGTGATCAGCGTCTTCACGCCCACCCGCGGCCGTCACGCCGGCTGGGTGCGCGGCGGCGCCGGCCGGCGCGCCCGATCGCTCTACCAGCCAGGCAACCGCCTGCGGCTGACCTGGCGGGCGCGGCTCGCCGATCAGCTCGGCAGCTTCAGCGCCGAGCTCGACGCCGCGATCGCCGCCCGGCTGCTGGATGAGCCCGATCGCCTGGCGGGGCTCGGCGCGGCCTGCGCGCTGCTCGAGGCAACCTTGCCCGAGCGCGATCCGCATCCTATTCTATACAATGTGTTCTCCGAGCTAATTGACACATTAGCTGAGCGTGAGGACTGGCTGGAGCGCTACATCGGGTTCGAGCTGAACCTGCTGGCCGAGCTCGGCTTCGGGCTCGACCTCGCGAGCTGCGCGGTGACCGGCGCCACTACCGATCTGGTCTACGTCTCGCCGCGCTCGGGCCGGGCGGTCAGCCGGGCCGGGGCCGGCGCCTACGCCGATCGCCTGCTGCCGCTGCCGGGCTTCCTGCTCGGCGAGGGCTCCGCCGATCGCGCCCAGATCGGAGCGGGCCTGCGCCTGTCCGGGGCGTTCTTGCGCCGCCACCTGTTCGATGCTAGCGAGCGGCCGATGCCGAGCGCACGCGAGCGGCTCGTGCGCCGGTTCACTCGAGCCACTGCCGGTTCACCAAGAGCCTGAGGCGCCATGT
>DATAOG010000198.1:0-4493 GCA_036265855.1 Geminicoccaceae bacterium
GACCGGCTGCCGGCGCTGCTCGGCATCGTCGGCGTCACCATGCTCGCCTGGCTCTATCTGGTCTGGCTCGTGGCCGGCATGAGCGAGATGAACGGCGGCATGGGCAAAATTGCCGGCGCCGACAGCGGCGGGATGGCCGCCGGCGGCCTGAGCGGCAGCGGCACGCCGGCGGGCGCCATGGCCGGAATGGCGATGCCGGCGCTGCACGCCTGGACCCCAGGCTATTTCGTGCTGATGTTCCTGATGTGGTCGGTGATGATGGTCGGCATGATGCTGCCGAGCGCCTCGCCGATGATCCTGCTCTACGACCGGGTGCGCGAGCGCCAGGAGGCCAAGGGCGCGAGCCTCGCCGGCACCGGTGTGTTCGCGCTCGGCTATCTCGCCGCCTGGGCGCTGTTCAGCCTGCTGGCCGTGCTCGCTCAGTGGGCGCTCGAGCAGGCGGCGCTGCTCTCGCCGATGATGGTCAGCGCCAGCCCCTGGCTGGGGGGCGCCCTATTGCTCCTGGCCGGGCTCTACCAGTGGACGCCGCTCAAGAACGCCTGCCTGGTGCACTGCCGGGCGCCGATCACGTTTCTTGCCCACCATTGGCGGCCGGGCCGCGCCGGCGCGTTCCGGATGGGCCTGCACCACGGCCTCTATTGCGTCGGCTGCTGCTGGGTGCTGATGGCGCTGTTGTTCGTATTCGGGGTCATGAACCTGCTCTGGATCGCGGCGCTCGCGAGCTTCGTGCTGCTCGAGAAGCTGCTGCCGCGCGGCGATCTGGTCGGGCGCGCGACCGGCGGCCTGATGATCGCGGCCGGGCTTTGGCTGGTTCTCGCCATCTGAGGCGGCTCACAGCGTCCGGGCGCCGTGCGCGATCGCGACCACGCCCGCCCGGCTGACTTCGGCGAGCCCGAGCGGCTCCATGAAGTCGATGAAGGCATCGATCTCCTCGGACGAGCCCGTGATCTCGAACACGAAGCTGTCGCGCGTGCTGTGGGCCAGGCGCGCGTGCATGAAGTCGGCGATCCTTAGCGCCTGTACGCGCTTTTCCCGCTCGCCGGTGACCTTGACCAGCGCGAGCTCGCGCTCGAGGCAGGGGCCCTCGACCGTGAGGTCAGCGACCTTGTGCACCGGCACGAGCTTGGCGAGCAGCGCCTTGATCTGCTCGATCACCTGGGCGGTGCCGGTGGTCACGATGTTGATCCGCGAACGGCCGCGCTCGCGGTCGACCTCGGCTACGGTCAGGCTGTCGATGTTGTAGCCCCGGCCTGAGAACAGGCCGATCACGCGGGCGAGCACGCCCGGCTCGTTGTCGACCAGCACCGCGATCGTGTGCCGCTGCTCTGGCTCGCTCATGGCTGGCTGTCCCTGCTCCTTCGGCCCGGGCGCCGCCGCGGGGCATCCGGACCGCAGGCGGCAGAGGGGGCGCGGTCAGACGAGGACCATGCCCTCTTCCGAGCGCTCTACGGTCGGCGCGCCGTCGTCCTCGGGGCAGAGCTTGATCTCGTTGTGCGCAGCGCCGCCCGGGATCATCGGGTACACGTTCTCCGCCCGGTCGACCACGACGTCGCAGATCACGGGCCTCTTAGTCTCGATCATCGCCCGGATCACGTCGTCGACCTCGTCCGCGGTTTCCGCGCGCAGCCCGACCGCCCCGAACGCCTCGGCCAGCTTCACGAAGTCGGGCAGGCTCTCCATGTAGCTCTCGCTGTAGCGGTTGCCGTGGAAGAACTCCTGCCACTGGCGGACCATGCCCATGTAGGAGTTGTTGAGGATGAACGACTTCACCGGCAGCCGGTACTGCACGATGGTCGACATCTCCTGCATGTTCATGACCCAGGAAGCCTCGCCGGCGATGTCGATCACGAGCGCGTCCGGGTGCGCGACCTGCACGCCCATCGCGGACGGCAGGCCGTAGCCCATGGTGCCGAGCCCGCCCGAGGTCATCCAGTGCCGCGGCCGCTCGAACTTGTAGTGCTGGGCCGCCCACATCTGATGCTGGCCGACCTCGGTCGTGATGTAGGTCTCGCGGTCCCTGGTCAGTTCGTACAGCCGTGAGATCGCGTACTGGGGCTTGATGACCTTGCCGCTCTGGCGGAAGCGCAGGCTGTCCTTGGCCTGCCACTCGCGGATCTTCTCCCACCAGGGATCGATGCGCGCCGGGTCGGCCTGATTGCCCTTGGCGCGCCAGCCGTCGAGCACGGCCCGGAGCGCGCGCGCGGCATCGCCGACGATCGCGACGTCGACCGGCACGTTCTTGTTGATCGAGCTCGGATCGATGTCGATCTGGATCTTCTGCGAGCCCGGCGAGAACTTGTCGAGCCGGCCGGTCACGCGGTCGTCGAAGCGCGCGCCGATCGCGATCATCAGATCGCAGCCGTGCATCGCGAGGTTCGCCTCGTAGGTGCCGTGCATGCCGACCATGCCGATGAACTGCGGGTCGGAGGCGGGATAGGCGCCAAGCCCCATCAGCGTCAGCGTGATCGGGAAGCCGGTCGCGCGCACGAGCTCGGTGACCAGCTCCGAGGCCTCGGTGCCGGAGTTGATCACGCCGCCCCCGACATAAAACAGCGGCCGGTGCGCCTTGGCGATCAGCTCGACCGCCCTCGCGGTCGGCTCCGGCTGCGGCTCGATCCTTGGATTGTAGGTCCGGTGCCGGACCCGATCGGCGCCCACGTAGCTGGCCGGCCCCATCAGCACGTCCTTGGGCAGGTCGATCACGACCGGCCCCGGGCGGCCGCTGCGCGCGACGTGGAAGGCCTCGTGCACGGTGCGCGCGACCGCATCGCCCGACTTGACGAGATAATTGTGCTTGGTGCAGGGCCGCGTGATGCCGACGGTGTCCGCCTCCTGGAAAGCGTCATTGCCGATCATGTGGGTCGGCACCTGCCCGGTCAGGCAGACCACCGGCACGCTGTCCATCAGCGCGTCGGTGAGGCCGGTCACGGTATTGGTGGCGCCCGGGCCCGAGGTCACCAGGACCACGCCCACGCGGCCGGTGCTGCGCGCGTAGCCCTCGGCGGCATGCACAGCACCCTGCTCGTGGCGGACCAGGATGTGGCGGATCCTGTCCTGCTTGAAGATCGCGTCGTAAATCGGCAGGACGGCACCGCCCGGATAGCCGAATACCACCTCGACCCCCTGCTCGACCAGCGCCTGGAGCACGACCTCGGAGCCGGTCATCGGCTGGGTCGGGGCGTCGGTTCGGGACCGTGGGGTGGCATCTGGCATGCTGTTGGCTCCTCGATCGATGCCTCGGCGGTCGGTCGGGGTTGGCTACCCTTCGTGCGCCGGATTTCTTGGCCCCGGTTCAGGGCTGGATCGGAAACTATGCGGCAACGCGGCATCGGTCAACAAGAGGCGCCTGCGCAGCTCCGCCGCGATCGCGGGGTCATCGCCGAAGGTCGGGGCGGGCTCGAGCTCGGGCAGCTGATGGCGAAGCCAGGTCACCTGGCGTTTGGCGAACTGGCGGGTCCGGGCGAGCGCGCGCGCCAGTGCCGGGGCGAGCTCCAGCCGCCCCTCGAGATGGTCGAGCAGCTCCGGCGCCGCGACCGCATTGAGCAGCGGCAGCTCGGTGTCGGGATAGGCGAGGCGGAGCGCCCGCAGCTCCTCGAGCGCGCCGGCCGCGAGCATCGCCCGCAACCGGCGCTCGATGCGCGCGTGCAGCGCCGCGCGCGGCGGCAGAAGCGCGATGCCTACGACCGACCTGGGCAGCGGCACCCGGACCCGCGGCAGCGCCTGCCAGTGGGAAAGCGAGCGGCCTGTCGCGGCCAGCACCTCGAAGGCCCGGATCAGCCGCTGCCGATCGCTCGGCCGCAGGCGCGCCGCCATGACCGGATCGCGCCGCCCGAGCTCCGCATGCAGGCCGGGCCCGCCCAGCCGCTCGAACAGGGCCTGGGCCTCGGCCCGGGCGGCCGCCGGGACCGGCGGCACCGGCGCGAGGCCCCGCAGCAATGCGGAGAGGTAGAGGCCGGTGCCGCCGACCACGATCGGCACCTTTCCGGCTTCGCGCGCCGCCGCGATCGCCTGCCCGGTGAGCTCGAGCCAGGCTCCGGCCGAAGCCGGCTGGTCCGCGGCCAGAATTCCGAACAGACGGTGCGGCACCTTTGCCTCGTCCGCCGGGCTCGGCCGCGCGGTCAGCAGCGGCAGCTCGCGGTAGAGCTGGCGGCTGTCGGCATTGATCAGCACGCCGTCCACGGTCTCGGCCAGACGCAGAGCCAGGGCCGACTTGCCGCTCGCGGTCGGACCGCCGATCACGACCAGCCCGGTCATCGGCGGCCGGCCGCGCGCCTTGCTCGCCCGGACAGCGGGCAATGAGCGCGTTCCTCTGCCTGATCGCCGCTCGCGGTCGGGGATGGCGCCAACGACATACACCGATGCTGCAGGCCGCCGGTCTCAGGGTCGGCTATCGGGCGCATCCGGTCGTCAAAGGCGCGGTGCGGGTCGCGATCGAGCATGGCGATCTGACCGCGCTGCTCTGTCTGCAGGGCATCGCCCGGCGCGACTTCACG
>DATAOG010000199.1:0-3898 GCA_036265855.1 Geminicoccaceae bacterium
GGCGAGAAGGACGGCACCTACACCAACCTGCATCGGCTCGTGCAATGGCACGACAAGGTGGTCGAGGCGCCGGACGACAGCCGGTCGGAGAGCTGGTTCGTCTACCACCTCGGCCGGCGGCTGAAGCAGCTCTACGCGCACAGCCGCGAGCCCAAGGACGCGCCGATCCTGAACCTGACCTGGGACTACCCAACCTCGGGCGAGCGCGAGGAGCCCTCGGTCGACGCGGTGCTCAAGGAAATCAACGGCTACAGCTGGCCCGAGCGCAGGCAGCTCAAGAGCTACAAGGACTCAAGGCCGACGGCTCGACCGCTTGCGGCGGCTGGGCCTACAGCGGCATCTATCCGGAGGAAGACCACAACCGGGCCCGCTCGCGCCGGCCGGACGGGCCTGACGGACCCGGGACCCACCTCGGCTGGGCGTTCAGCTGGCCCTCCAACCGGCGCACCCTGGTCAACCGCGCCTCGGCCGATCCCGCCGGCAGGGCCTGGTCGGAGCGCAAGAAGCTGATCTCTTGGGATGCGCAGGCGGGCAAGTGGACCGGCCCGGACGAGGTCGACTTCGAGGAGACCAAAGCGCCGGATTACGAACCCGACTGGGCCAAGGGCCCGTCCGGCATGGAGGCGATCGACGGGCGCGCGCCCTTCATCATGATCGCCGACGGCCGCGGCTCCCTGTTCGTGCCCTCGGGGCTGAAGGACGCGCCGCTGCCGACCCACTACGAGCCCGTGGAGTCGCCGGTCCGGAACCCCTTCTACGCCCAGCAGGACAACCCGGTCGCCAAGAAGTGGGAGCGCGAGGGCAACCCGTATCATGAGGTCGGCGACCCGCGGTTCCCGCACGTGCTCACGACCTACCGTCTGACCGAGCACCACGCGGGCGCCACGCCGACGCGCTCGGTGCCGCACACGGCCGAATTGCAGCCCGAAGGCTTCGCCGAGATCCCGCCCGAGCTTGCGGACCAACTCGGCATCGAGACGCTGGACTGGGTCGTGCTCGCGACCGCGCGCGGCGAGATCGAGACCAAGGCGCTGGTCACCGAGCGCCTGCGCCCGCTCGAGATCGACGGCCGGCGGATCTACCAGGTCGGCATGCCCTGGCATTTCGGCTGGATCGGCTACGCGACCGGCGACATCGCCAACGTGCTGACCAGCGTGGTCGGCGATCCGAACACCAGCATGCACGAGAACAAGGCGCTGACCTGCAGCCTGCGCGCGGGCCGCCTCCCGCGGCCGCGGAGGAGCGCGGCATGACCGCCGTCCATCCGCGGGCGCTGGAGTACGTCGATTCCGAGCTGGACGGCGTGATCCCTGACGAATCGGAGCTGACCGCGGGCACCCGGATCGAGCCCGGCAAGAGCTACGGCTTCTTCACCGATACGACGCTCTGCATCGGCTGCAAGGCCTGCGAGGTCGCGTGCAAGGAATGGAACGCGCTGCCGGCCGACGACATGCGCCTCACCGGCATGAGCTACGACAATACCGGCGGGCTCGGCGCCAACACCTGGCGCCACGTCGCCTTCATCGAGCAGATCAGCCGGAACGGCGAGCGCGCGACCGAGATGACGCCGTTCCAGAGCAACTGGCTGATGATGAGCGACGTCTGCAAGCACTGCGGCAACGCGCCCTGCCTCGAGGCCTGCCCGACCGGCGCGATCTTCCGGACCGAGTTCGACACGGTCGTGGTCCAGCAGGACATCTGCAACGGCTGCGGCTACTGCGTGCCCGCCTGCCCGTTCAGCGTCGTCGAGGTCAGCCTGATCGACGGCAAGGCGCACAAGTGCACGCTCTGCTACGACCGGATGAAGGGTGGGCTGGAGCCGGCCTGCGCCAAGGCCTGCCCGACCGACTCGATCCAGTTCGGCGAGCTTTCCGACCTGCAGGAGCGAGCCGAGCGCCGGGTCGATCAGCTGCACGGGCAGGGCGCTGCGAGCGCCTACCTCTATGGCGCGCCTGGCGGACCCGGGGCGACCGGCGGGCTCGAGCGGCTGCACGCGTTCTTCCTGCTGACCGACGAGCCCGAGGTCTACAACCTGCCCGAGGCGCCGAGCCGGCCGGCCAACCGGGTCGCGCCGAGCCTCGCGTCCGGGCTTGCGACCATCGCCGGCCTCGGCCTCGCGGCTGCGGCGCTGCTCGCTTTCGCCGGGCGCGACGAGCGATGATCCGCGCGCCGGAGACCGGGCGGCCGCGCAGCCCCGCCGCGCTGTTCGGCCGCCATCGCGAGCGCCTGCCCGCCGAGCCGGAAGACTATCGCGGCCCGACCTACTACGGCCAGCCGGCGCTCAAGCCCAGCCCGTGGACCTGGGAGGTCGCGACCTACATGTTCCTGGCCGGCCTCGGCGGCTCGGCCCAGATCCTGGCGACGGCCGCCGACCTCCTGGGCGGCCCCGGCGCGCGCAGCGTCGTCCGCCATGGCCGTTACCTGGCGGTCGCCAGCTCGGTGCTGGGCGCTCCGCTTTTGATCTCGGACCTGAAGACCCCGGGCCGCTGGTACAATATGCTGCGGATCTTCCGCCCGACCTCGCCGATGTCGATCGGCAGCTACATCCTGACCACGTTCGGCGGCGCGAGCGCGCTCGCCGCGGCGGGCCAGGTGCTCGCCGACCGCGCCGGGGGCCGGGACCACAGCATGCTCGCCAGAGTGGCACAGATCCCGGCCGCGCTCGCCGGCGCCGGGATGAGCACCTACACGGCGGCCCTGCTGTCGGCGACCAGCACGCCGCTCTGGGCAGCCGAGCCCCGCCTGCTGGCGGCGCGCTTTGCCTGCTCGGCGATGGCGACCGGGGCGGCGGCGCTGTCGCTCGCCGAGCAGTCCGACGGCGGGCCAGCGAACAGCCGCACGCTCGACCAGGTGGCGCTCGCGGCGACCGCGGCCGAGCTCGCCATCTCGGTGGCCTCTGACCGGAGGCAGCGCGAGCGGGGGGTCGGCCGCCCGCTGCGGCAGGGCGGCTGGGGTGCCGCGCACATGCTCGGCGCGATCGGGCTCGGCGCCGGCCTGCCGCTCGCCTGCTACGGGCTGAACCTCGTGCGCAGACGCCGCTCGCGCGCGCTCTCGGTCGCGGCCTCGCTCGCGGTGCTCGCGGGCGGCATGATCATGCGCCACGCGGTGCTTCATGCCGGCCAGCGGTCAGCCGAGCTGCCGGGCGAATATTTCCGCCTGACCCGGAGTGCCGGTCGATGACCGCCGCCTATGAGACGCTGCTCGACTGTTGTCAGGCGGCCTTGAACGTGCTCGACCGGGTGCTCGAGGAGCCGCCCGAACGCATGACCGGCGACCTGCCGGAAGCGGTCCGAGGCCTCGTCTGCGTCCGCGACTGGCTGATCGCGCGCCGGCGCGCCGAGCCCGGCGCCGGCGACGTCCAGGAGCGGCTGGACCGGACCAACGCGATCCTGAGCGTCGTCACCGGCGGCGAGTACCCGCTGGTCGGCGTCCGGCGCCAGCGGATCGTCGAGGCGCGCGACGCGCTCCGGCAGCTCGCGGACAGCCTCTAGCTAGCCGCCCCGAGCGTCATTCGGGCACTACGGTCCGACATGGGTCCTCGTCTCGTCGCAGCCGATGCCGGGACAACGTCGGCGCGAGGGATTGCGCTCCTGACCGGCCGACCAGATGCCCCAGGATCAGGGCGCCAGCAGGATCGGCTGCCCGTGATTGCTGCGCGGCAGCACGGCGCCGATGACCGCCGTCCGCCGGTAACCCAGGCTTCGAAGCTCGGCCGTGCAGGCACCGACACTGGCCTCGGGGACGGCCGCGAGCAGCCCGCCCGCGGTCTGCGGATCGAACAGCAGCGGCCAGACCAGGTGTTCGGCCTGGCCGTCCGCCCGGACGGCACTCGCCGCCTCCGCGTTCGCCGGGTGCAGCGAGCTCAGGATGCCCAGGCGCGCGGTCTCGAGCGCGCCCT
>DATAOG010000200.1:0-2117 GCA_036265855.1 Geminicoccaceae bacterium
ATCAGGCCGGGGTTGTCCCGGCGCAGCTTCTCGTAGTCGAAGCCGAGTTTCGCCATGGTCCCGGGGCGGTAGTTCTCGACCACGACGTCGGCATCGGCGAGCAGGCGCGCCAGCACGCGTCCGCCGCCCGCGGTCTTGAGGTCGAGCACGATGCCCCGCTTGTTGCGGTTGACCATCAGGAACGAGGCGGCCTCGCCGTCGATGGTCGGCACCGCGCGCCGGGTGTCGTCGCCGTCGGGAACCTTCTCGACCTTGATCACGTCGGCGCCCATGTCGGCCAGCATCAGCGTGCAGGTCGGCCCCGCCATGACATGGGTCAGATCGATCACCTTGAGGCCTTCGAGCGGGCCCATCGCTCCTCTCCCCAGCACCCGCGTCGGGCTTCCGTCTTAGCCGCGACCGGCGCCCGCGGCAACGATCTCGACGCGCGGCGCTAGGGCACGGCGATCGAGATCACGCTGTCGCCCGAACGACTCCGGCCGAGCTCACCTGCCCTCGAACTCGGGCCTGGCCTTGGCCAGGAAGGCCCGGTAGCCGGTCCGGAAGTCCTCGGTGCCGAAGCAGGCGAAGCTCTCGTCCAGCTCGTTCGGGGACAGCGGTTCCGGCTGGAGGAGGCGGCGGGTGAACTTCTTGTGCCAGCGGGCGACCAGAGGTGCCCCCTCGGCGATCCGGGCGACCGTCGCCTCGGTCTCGGCATCGAGCTCGGCGTCGGGCACGACCCGGTTGATCAGGCCCATCCGCTGCGCCTCGCCGGCAGCGAAGATCCGGCCCTCGAGCAGGATCTCGAGCGCGTTCGCCGGGCCGACCAGCTGGATCAGCGGCTCGAGCTCCGGATAGGCGACCACGAGGCCAAGGCGCTTCACCGGGATCCCGAAGCGGGCGCTCTCGGCCGCGATCCGGAGATCGGCGGTCAGCGCCAGCTCCAGACCGCCGCCGACGCATAAGCCCCCGATCCTCGCGACCACCGGGTGCCGGCAGGCAGCGATCCGGCTCATCGCGCCATGGGTGCGCGCGGCATAGGCGCGGGCCTTCTCGACCGTGCTGCGGTTCGCCTCGAACTCGCTGATGTCGGCGCCGACGCTGAACGCCCGGTCGCCGGCGCCGGTCAGCACCACGCAGCGCAGCGCCGGGTCGGCGTCGAGCTCGACGAACACTTCGCCCAGGCGCTGCCACATCGCGTTGTTGATCGCATTCAGCCGGGCCGGCTGATTGAGCGTCACCCGGGCGATCGCGCCGTCCCGCCCGACCAGGATGCCTGCCGCCATCGATGTCCCCTCCGCAGTGGCGGGCCACGCCCGCAGGCGGCATTCTAGTGCAGCCGCAAGGCCAGCCAACCGCTGCGCGGCCCTCGGGCATTCAATCCCATTTTAATCCCGATGCTCTAAGATCGCATCAGGTGTGACTCGCCGCAGTCAGCTGGAGAGCGATGATGACCGCGATTTCGCCAGATCTTGGAGAATCGTCCGCGACCACACCGGCGCTGTCCCTGCCCAGCGAAATCGCCGCCTGTCTGTCGGACGGGCTGCGGAAGCAGCTGGCGCAACTGCCGGCGAGCAAGCGGGCCGCATTCATCGAAGCCTTCCACAATGAATCGCGCAGCCTGCCGTTCGCCTATCTGACCTCGCTGATCTACTGCCACTACGGCCTGCTCGGCCGCTGGGCGCTGACCGGAATCATGTGGCTGTCGCTGTTCGTGAGCTCGACGCTCGGACCGGCGCTGGGCTCGATCTGGTAGCTGATCGACCTCGTGCGCCTGCCCGGAATGGTGCGCAACCACAATCGGCAGGTCGCGACCGCCATACTGGACAAGCTCGCCGCCGGCGATCGCACCGCGGCGCTGCCCGGCGCCTAGCCCGCCCGCTGCCCGCCGGCACCCGCCGACCCGGCCGGGCCCGGCTCTGGGGCGAGCCGGGCGGCCGCGCGCCAGCGGTGCCCTCAGCCGCGACCGGTCCGATACTTGCTGGCGTAGTGCTTGCCCAGGACCTTACGCGTCTGCTCGGCGAGCTTCGGGTTCGGGATCGCGCCGCGCCCCTTGCGAGGGGCGACCGGCGGCGGCGCCTTGGCCCTGGAGGCCGGCTTGCCGGGCCCGCCTTGCTTCATGGCAAGGTCTGCGCCTG
>DATAOG010000201.1:0-2034 GCA_036265855.1 Geminicoccaceae bacterium
GCCGACCGCAGCCTGGCGGCGGCCGCTCCGGGCCCGGTCCGGATCGCGGGCCTCGCGCCCGACGATGCCTATGGGGCGACCGCGATGGACGCGCTCCGGCGTACGGTCCAGGCGGCCGGCGGCGAGCTCGGCGACGTCCTCTTCTATCCGCCGAACCAGGCCGATCCCTCGAGCGTGGTCCGGCAGGTCGCGAGCTACGATGCCCGCAAGGCGGCGCTCGAGCGCGAGCGCGCCCGGCTGCAGAAGCTCAACGACGAACCGTCCAAGCGGGCCCTGCAGCGGCTCTCGACGCTGGATACGCTGGGCGGGCCGCCGTTCGATGCGATCCTGATCGCCGACGGCGGCGATCGCCTGCGCTCGGTGGCTTCGCTCCTGACCTTCTTCGACGTCGACCCCGCGGTGACCCGGTTCCTCGGCACGATGCGCTGGCAGGACGACCCGCGGGTGCTGCAGGAGCCAGCACTGCAGCAGAGCTGGTTCGCCGCACCTTCGCCCGAAGGGATGACGCAGTTCGAGAGCCGGTTCAACGAGGTCTACGGCCGCCCGCCGCAGCAGCTCGCAGCGCTCGCCTATGATGCCACCGCGCTCGCGGTCGTGGTCGCCCGCGAAGACCCGAAGTTCCAGGCTGCGACCCTGACCAATCCCAAGGGCTTCGCCGGCGCCACCGGGCCGTTCCGGCTCCGTGCCGATGGCCTTGCCGACCACGGGCTCGCGATCCTTCAGGTCGCGGCGGGCAAGGCGCGCACGGTCGAGCCGGCGCCGGCGAGCTTCACCGAGCAGCTGGCGGCGCGCTGACCGGCCGGCCGAAGCAGCGCGCGGTCAGCTGACGCAGCGCCCGGCCGCGATGGCTGAGCGCCTGCTTGCTGGCGCGGGGCAGCTCGGCGAACGTCTGATCCGAACCTGCGGGCCGGAACATCGGGTCATAGCCGAAGCCGCCGCGGCCGCGCGGCGGATCGACCAGCTCGCCGGCGACCCGGCCCCGGGCCAATTCCTCATGTCCGTCCGGCCAGGCAAGGCAGATTGCTGCGACGAAGGCCGCGCGCCGGTCGGCGGCCGCGAAGCTGCCGTAGCGGGCGGCGAGCGCGTCCCGGATCCGCGCCATGGCCCGGTCGAAGTCGCGCTCGGGCCCCGCCCAGCGGGCGGACTGCACCCCCGGGCGGCCGCCGAGGCCCGCGACGGTCAGCCCCGAATCGTCGGCCAGCGCCGGCAGACCCGCGGCCGCGGCCGCCGCATGCGCCTTGATTCTGGCGTTGGCGGCGAAGGTCCTGCCGTTCTCGACCGGCTCGGCCAGACCCAGCGCCGCGGCCGGGATCACCTCGACCGGCTCGCCGGCGAGCAGTTCGCGCAGCTCGGCGAGCTTGCCAAGATTGTGGCTCGCGAGCACCAGCCTCGGCTCGACGAACCGCCGCGCCACCTCAGCTTTCCAGGCGCAGCGCCTGGCGCTGAAAGTCCAGGAGCTGGCGCACGCCCTGCTCCGCCAGCCGGTGCAAGGCCGCGAACTGCTCGACCTGCAGCGGCTCGGTCTCGGCGGTCAACTGGATCTCGACGATGCCGCCCGAGCCGCTCAGGACGAAATTCGCATCGGCCTGGGCGGTGCTGTCTTCGGCATAGTCCGGATCGAGCACCGCCTCGTCCTCGACCAGCGCGACCGCGACCGCGGCGACCGGCTCGCGCAGCGGCAGCGCCGGCAGCTCTCCGGCCGCGACCAGGCCCGCGAGCGCCTGATGCAGCGCGACATAGGCGCCGGTGATCGCTGTGGTCCGGGTGCCGCCGTCCGCCTGGAGCACGTCACAGTCGAGCAGGATCTGGCGCTCGCCCATCAGGTTCATGTCGGTGACCGCGCGTAGCGCCCGGCCGATCAGGCGCTGGATCTCCTGCGTGCGGCCCGACTGGCGGCCGCGCGCCGCCTCGCGATCGGTGCGCTTGTTGGTGGCGCGCGGCAGCATGCCGTACTCGGCCGTGACCCAGCCGCGGCCGGTGTTGCGCAGGAACGGCGGCACCCTGTCCTGCACGGTCGCCGTGCACAGCACGTGG
>DATAOG010000202.1:0-12933 GCA_036265855.1 Geminicoccaceae bacterium
TGTTGAGCACCGGCCTCGTGGCCGGCGGCGGATTGGTCGCGTGGTCGGCGACCGCGCCCGGCGAGGGTGACGTCGTCCGGCTGCTCGATCCTGGCTATGTGGCCACCGGCCTGTGCGGTCGCGGCACCCGGCACGCCGCCGCCTTCGGGCCGCTGCGCCTCGCGATGGTCGCGACCGCCGACGCCGCTGAGGCGACCGCGGCCCCGCCGCCGCTCTGGGAAGGTCTCGGCGACCTCAGCTACAAGGTGACGACCGGCAGCGAGCAGGCGCAGCGCTATTTCGACCAGGGCTTCCGGCTGACCTGGGCGTTCAACCATGCCGAGGCGCTGCGGGCGTTCCGCGAGGCCGAGCGCCAGGATCCCCAGTGCGCGATGTGCTACTGGGGCGAGGCGTTTGTGCTCGGCCCGAACATCAACGCGCCGATGGACGACGCGGCGAAGGCCCCGGCACTGGCGGCGGTCAGGAAGGCGCAGCAGCTGGCGCCGCAGGCGGGCGAGCGCGAGCAGGCGCTGATTGCGGCCCTGGCGACCCGCTATTCGGATGCGCCCAATGCCGATCGCAAGTCGCTCGACCGGGCCTATGCCGATGCCATGGCCGAGGTGCAGACGCGCTTTCCGGACGATCAGAACATCGCCGTGCTGTTCGCCGATTCGGTGATGAACACGTCGCCCTGGGACTATTGGGAAGCCGACCACAGCACCCCCAAGGGAAGGGTCGGCGTGGCGGTCGCCGCGATCGAGCAGGTTCTGGCCAAGAACCCGGAGAATCCGGCCGCGATTCACCTCTATATCCACCTGACGGAAGCCTCGACCACGCCCGAGCGGGCCGAACCCTACGCCGATCGCCTGGGCCGGCTGATGCCGGGGGCCGGGCACATCGTGCACATGCCTTCCCATACCTATTACCGGATCGGCCGCTACCTGGATGCGCTGCACGCCAACATCGCCGCGGCCGCGGTCGACGAGGCTTATCTCGCCAAGGTCGATGTCGGCAGCGTGCACGCCAACGGCATCTATCCCTACGGCTACTATCCCCACAACGTCCATTTCGAGCTCGCCTCGGCGCAGATGGCGGGCGATGGCAAGACCTCGGTCGCGGCATCGGACAAGCTTGCCGGCCTGATTCCGGACGCGGTCGCGGCCAAGGTCGGGCTCGTGCAGCCGGTCAAGGCGGCGCCGTATTTCGCCTACGCGCAGTTCGCCGAGTGGGACAAGATCCTGGCGCTGCCCGATCCGGGCCAGGGCTTCCCTTATCTCCAGGGGATGTGGCACTACGCGCGCGGCGCGGCGCTGGTAGCCCGGGGCGAACTGGACGGCGCCAAAACCGAGGCGGCGCAGATCGCAGCGCTCCATCAGAACGGCGACTTCAGGCTTCTGCAGGCCTGGCAGGTGCCGGCGCAGGACATCCTGCAGCTCGCCCGGCACGTCCTCGAGGCCAGGATCGCCCAGGCCGACGGCCGGCTCGACCAGGCGATCGAGGAGTTCCGGGTCGCGGTCCAGATCCAGGATTCGATCCCGTACATGGAGCCGCCCTATTGGTACTATCCGGTCCGCCAGTCGCTGGGGGCCGCGCTGCTGGCCGCCGGCCGGAACGAGGAGGCGCAGGCGGTGCTCCAGAGAGCGCTGCTCGATGCTCCGAACAACGGCTGGGCGCTGTTCGGACTGATGCAGGCCGAGACCGCGCAGGGCGATGCGGCCGGGGCCGAGGCGACCCGCAAGCTGTTCGAGCGCGCCTGGGCCGGAGGCGCGCCGCCCAAGCTCGCGAGCCTCTGATCGCGGTCAGTTCCGCCGCCGCGTCCGAACTCGCGGCGCGGCGGCGCGACCCGCTCCCCGCTCGGGACCCTCCGACCTATCGGGTCGCGATGGCAACGTGGCGGAGCCGGGCGTCCTTGCCTCGGTCGCCGGCGATCTCGAGCAGGAGCTTGGACAGGATCGCCGAGGCGAAGGCGCTGTAGTCGTTCGCGACCACGATGAAGGCGCCCGGGCCGCCGATCACCCGGTCCTCGAAGTAGCGGTCGAGGTCTTTGGGCGGCAGGCTGCCCCAGGGATTCGGCCGGTCGTTGACGATCGGCAGGCCGTTGATCGTGATCCCGGCCGCGACCGCCTCGTCGCGCGCCGTCTCGACCGGCCGGCCATGGTTGTTGTAGCCGTCGCCCGAGATGTCGATGACCCGGCGGATCCCTTTAAAGCCGTTGCCGTCGAACCGTGGCCGTGCGTAGTCGATCGCGGCGCTGATCGAGGTCCACTGAGCGCTTTGCAGCGGCGCCTCGGCGAGTGCGTCGGCGAACGCCAAGGCGCCGTCGGCGTCCTCGATCAGCGCCCAGTCGAGCACCGTGCGCTGGTAGTCGTCGCCTGCCCATTCGACGTAGGTGAGCGCAACCCGGCCGAGGGTGCCGCCTCTGATCGCCTCGATCACCCGCGGCTCCCGGAGGGCTGCGATGTAGCCCCCGCGCTGCAGGCGCGCTTCGCTGGGGTCGACGCTGCCCGAGACGTCGACCGCGAGCACCAGCTCCAGGTCGACCGGGACATCCTCCGCACCGGCCTGTCCGGCGAGCAGGCCGAGAGCCAGCGCGGCTGCAGCCCCCGCCAGCTGTCGAAGGGGCATCATGGCAGTTCCCTCGCGGTCGTTCACGGCGCCGGGCGAAGGGCGCGGCGGCCGAGGCTCCGCAGCTGCGCCAAAGGCGCGGTGACCGGCTCGACGAGAGCGATGGTCACCACCGGCAGGAGACCAGCGTCGGGGACCAGACGGACGCGCAATGGTCGCCGACGGCCGCGGATTTCGATCTCGCGCAGCTCCAGACCGGCGAGATCGACCCCGGCGCGTTCGGCGAGCCGCGCCGAGACCACGAGCTGCACCCCGAACTCCTTGGTCAACTCCTCCAACCGCGACGCGACGTTGACGGGATCACCGATCGCGGTCAGCGCGGACGCCCGGCCGAAGCCCATCTCGCCCAGGATCACCGGTCCGACGTGCAGGCCGATGCCCATCTTGAGCGGCTCCCGCAGATCCTGCGCAAGCTGCCGGTTGATGACCTCGAGCGCGTGCGCCATCGCGCGCGCACCGGCGAGCGCCTGCCGGCAGGCCGCTTCGGGCTCGAGATCGACGCCGAACAGCGCCATGATGCCGTCGCCCAGGAACTTGTCGACCCGGCCGCCCGTGCGCTCGATCGCCTCACCCATGGCCTTGAAGTACTGGTTGAGCACGAACACGACGTCGTAGGGCAGACGACCCTCGGCGATCCGCGTGAAGGCGCGCAGGTCCGCGAACAGCACCGCGACTTCGCGCTCCATTCCCTGGCCGGGATCGACCTGGACGTGGACATCGTGCGGTCCCGCGGTCGCCGGCAGGAGCGGCACGAGAGCCAGATCCTCGGTCGGCCGCAGCTGACAGGCGAGCCGGACGTTGCCGCTCGTGCCGCCGATCCGGGCGAGGACCCGGGCCTCGTCCGGGGCCGGCGGCGGCAGGTGCTCGGCACCTTTGCCGACCCGGATCCGGCAGGTCGAGCAACGGCCGCGGCCGCCGCAGACCGAGGCGTGCGGGATGCCGGCCGCGCGCGAAGCCTCCAGCACGCTCATGCCGGGCATGATCGAGACCGTGACCCCGTTCGGGTAGTGAAGCCGGACCCGGCCGAGGTAACGCGAGCGCAGCGCGCGCGCAGCGCGGCCGCCGAACGTCGCGGCGAGGATCAGGATGAAGCCCGCGAGCGCGGCCTGCTCGGTCCGATGCCGCCAGTCGAGCGCGGCCGGATCAGGCCCGCGGGCGAGGTCGAGGTGCGCCGCGAGCCAATGCGGATCGGCTTCGAGGGTCTCCTTGAGTTCGCGCCCGGCATCGGCAAAGCCGATCAGAGCCAGCGTCGGCAGCAGTACGCCGAGCGCCAGGAGGGAGGGCTTCAGGCGCTCGTACCAGGGGCGGAAGCGGAGCCAGAAATGCAGCCCGATGCAGCCGTGCAGCCAGACGATGATCAGCATCAGGGTCTGGCGCCAGGCGCCGTTCGGCCACAGCGCATTGAGCACGTGGACGTAGTCGTCGTTGATGCCGAACCTGAGATTGACGCCGCGGGTGCCGATGATGTGCGCGGCGAGCCAGAACGGGATCAGCAGGCCGAGCGTGATCTGAGCCGCCTCCCAGGCGGGCATGCGCAGGGTGCGCCGGCGCCAGAGCTTGTGCGCGACGAGTCCGATATGGCCGAGCAGTGCGGCATAGAGCAGGACCGTGCCGGGCAGGCTGCGCCAGACGGCGACGAACACGGCGCGTCCCTGCTCCATAGCGGCTAGCGACACGATGCCGAGCGCGTGGTTGACCAGATGGCTCGCGACAAAGGCCATCAAGACCAGCCCCGAGGCGAGGCGCAGGCGGGTGGTCACATCGGAACGCGGCCGCATCGCAGCCTCATTCAACGCGCGCGTGCGACCGCCGGCAAGTTACTCTCGCGCCATCTTGATCGCACTCAAACGCTGCGGCACTTCTGCTTCGGGCCTCGGCCGAGCGCGCGACGGACGGTGGTGATTAAGCCGCCAGTCCCTTCGCGAGAAAGGCGCTGAGGCGGCGGGAGAAGCCACCGGGGTCGGGGAGCGGCTCACCCTCGACGATCCGCGCCTGGTCGAGCAGCAGCTCCGCGAGGTCGCCGAGCGCCTCGGCCTCGGAGGCGTCGGCGGCGCGTGCCGCCATCTGGCGGATCAGCGCGTGCTTCGGGTTGATCTCGAGCACCCGCTTGGACAGCTCCTCGAGCTGCTGGTGCTGCTTCAAAAAGCGCTCGAGACGCAGGTCCAGCGCATGCTCGTCGGCCACCAGGCAGACCGCGCTCTCGGTCAGCCGCGCCGAGGGCCGCACGTCCTTGATCCGATCCCCGAGCCGACCCTTGAACAGCGCGATCAGCCGGTCGAGGTCGGCACCGGCGACCGCCTCGCCGGCGGCCTCGGTCTTCCCGGCCTGGGCATCGCCCGCCTCGATCTTGGACAGGTCGACCTCGCCCCGGGTCAGCGAGCGGAAGCGCTTGCCCTGGTACTCCGGCACCACCGGCAGCCAGAACTCGTCGATCGGATCGGCGAGCAGCAGGACCTCGACCTCCCTGGCCCGACAGGCCTCGAGCTGCGGGCTCGAGCGGAGCGCCTCCGGATGCTCGCCGCTGATCGTGTAGATCGTGTCCTGGCCGGGCTTCATGCGGGCGACGTATTCGGCAAGGCTGACCCAGTCATCGCTTGCGGTCGTGCGGAAGCGGACCAGCTCCAGCAGCCGATCGCGATGCTCGTGGTCCTCGTAGAGCCCTTCCTTGAGCACGGCCCCGAACTGGTCGATGAGGCCCGAGTAGTCGCCATCCTCGGCCTTGGCGCGCCGGTCGAGCTCGTCCAGCAGGCGCTTGATCAGGTCCTTGCGGATCCGTGCGAGCACGGCGCTGTGCTGCAGCGTCTCGCGCGAAACGTTGAGCTGCAGATCCTCGGAATCGACGACGCCCCGGACGAAGCGCAGGTAGCGGGGCAACAGGCCTTCCAGGCCGTCGGTGATGAACACCCGCTTTACGTAGAGCTTGACGCCGTGGCGATGCTCAGGGTCGTAGAGGTCGAACGGGCGCGAGCTCGGGATGAACAGCAGCGCCTGGTACGAGACCACGCCCTCGGCTTTGACGTGCAGCCGCGCCCAGGGTTCGTCGAAGGCGTGCGCGACGTGGTGGTAGAACTCCTTGTACTGTTCGTCAGTGATTTCGGACTTGGACCGCGTCCAGAGCGCGCTCGCCTGGTTGATCTGCTCGGGCGCCTGCGGCTTCGCGGCCTCCGTGCTGTCGCTGCCGGGCTTGGCCTCGCCCTGCAGGAGGATCGGCACCGCGATGTGGTCGGAGTAGCTGCGCGCGATCTGGCGTAAGCGGAACTCGTCCAGGAACTCCTTCGCGTCCTCGCGCAGATGCAGGATTACGCCCGTGCCGCGCGGCGCGCTCGCCGCCGCCTCCTCGATCGCAAAGCCGCTGCGGCCGTCGGAATGCCAGCGCCAGGCATGCTCCTCGCCCGCACGCCGCGAGATCACCTCGACCTCGCCCGCGACCATGAACGCCGAATAGAAGCCGACGCCGAACTGGCCGATCAGGTTCAGATCCTTGGCGCTGTTGCCGCTGAGCTCGGTTATGAACCGTTGCGTGCCCGAGCGCGCGATCGTGCCGAGGTTCTCGGCAAGCTCGTCCCGATTCATGCCGATGCCGTTGTCGCGCACGGTCAGCGTGCCAGCCGACCGGTCCGGGATCAGCAGGATCTTGAGGTCCGGGTCGTCGCCCAAAAGATGCGGCTCGGTCAGGCTCGCGTAGCGCAGCCGGTCACAGGCATCCGAAGCATTGGAGATCAGCTCGCGCAGGAAGATCTCGCGATGCTGATAGAGCGAGTTGATCACCAGATCGAGAACCCGGCCGACCTCGGCCTCGAACGGCTGCATGGCTGCGCTCATCGGTCGCTTCCCCGCTGCTGCGGCTGCATTGGTTGGCCGGGATGTAAGCAACCGCCGGACCGGTTCAAGCGCCGCGGGCGCCGCTCGAACGCAGGCGCTCAGCGGCCATGGCGATCGCTTGGCGGGCGGATCAGGAAGTTCGGGCTCCGGCGCCCAGCGCCGCGCTGTCGAGCCAGATCGTGACCGGGCCTTCGTTGACCAGCCGGACCGCCATGCGGGCGCCGAAGCGGCCGGTCGCGACCGGCAGGCCGTGCGCGCGTAGGTTGGCGCAGAAGCGCTCGTACAAAGGCTCCGCCTGGTCCGGCAACGCTGCCGCGATGAAGCCCGGCCGGTTGCCTTTGCGCAGGTCGGCCAAGAGCGTGAACTGGCTCACGACGAGCAGACCGCCGCCGACCTCAAGGACGGATCGGTTCATCTTGCCGGCCTCGTCCTCGAAGATGCGCAGCGCCGCGGTCTTGCGCGCCAGCAGGTCGGCCGCCGCGACGCCATCGCCTGCCTCGACGCCGAGCAGCACGAGCAGCCCCCGGCCGATCGCGCCGACCGCCCGGCCGTCGATCTCGACGCAGGCCTCGCGCACCCGTTGTAGGACGGCTTTCACGGCGGCGGCTTCCGAATGAACCTCTCGGGCCGCGGCATGTTACTTGCGGACGAGCTGGAGCCAACCGGAATCGACGTTAACGCGGGAGCAGCTGCCAATTTCTACCATTGCGAAAGACTTGCACGCTAAGATCGCCTGTTCCGAGCTCGCACCGGTGACAGGTGAACCCAAGTGACTGACGACGACCGTCGACCGCTCGATCGCCTGGCCGCGCACTATGGCATCGAGCCCGAATTCACCGACAACTGGCAGCGACGGCATCAGGTTGCCGATGCCACCAAGCGGGCCCTCCTCGGAGCGCTCGGGGTGCCGGCCGAGAGCGCGGCGGAGACCGAGGCGAGTCTGCAGGCGGCGATCGCGGCCGAGTGGCAGCAGATCCTGGCTCCGGTCACAGTGCTCCGCGCCCGGTCGCCGGTCGCCACAACTCTGAGCCTGCCGGCTGATGCGCGGGGTCGGCTCGCCTGGACGGTCGCACGCGAGGATGGCGCTCGCGATCGCGGCGAGATCCGCCTCGATGCCCTCGAGCTCGCGGCCGACCAGCGGATCGACGGGGTGCGCTATCAGCGTCGGCGGCTGCGGCTGCCGCTGGATCTGCCGGAGGGCTACCACCGCCTGGAGATCATGGCCGGCGGCGGAGCCCCCGCAGCCATGGCATTGACGATCGTGCCCGAGCGCGCCTTCTCGCTCGCCGACCTCGGTCTCGGGCGCCTCTTTGGCGTGACCTTGCCGCTCTACGGCCTCCGCTCGGAGCGCAACTGGGGGATCGGCGACTTCGCCGATCTGGCGGAGCTTGCGGCCGCAATGGCGAGGCTCGGGGCCGGGCTGATCGGCATCAATCCGGTGCACGCGCTGTTTCCGCCCGCGCCTGAGCGGATCAGCCCCTATTCGCCCTCCAGCCGCCGCTTCCTGAACGTGCTCCTGATCTCGGTCGAACGGGCGGTACGGCGCCTCGGCGCGGACATCGCGGGCGACCCCGCGACCGAGGCCGCGCTCGCGCGCGCCCGGGCCGCCGATCTGGTCGACTATCCCGAGGTCGCCGAGCTGAAGCTGCAGGCGCTGGCAGAACTCCATCAGGGCTTCGGTTCGAACGTCGGGGCGGCGCGCGCAGCGTTTGAAAGCTTTCGCTCGCGCGGCGGCCCGAGCCTCGAGCGCCAGGCAATCTTCGAGGCGCTGCTCGAGCACTTCATCCGCGAAGAGCCCAGGATGTCCAGCTGGCGGCGGTGGCCCGCCGGCTACCGGCAGCCGGACAGCCGGGAGGTCGCGGCCTTCGCCAAGCGGCACGCGGAACGGGTCGAATTCTTCCAGTTCCTGCAGTGGCTCGCAGACGAGCAGCTTGCCGAGGCACACGCCGAGGCGCGCGCCGCCGGCATGCCGGTCGGGCTCTATCTCGATCTCGCCGTCGGCGTCGATCCGGACGGCGCCGAGGCCTGGGCCGACCCGAAAACCGTCGCCGGGCGGGTGCGGATCGGCGCCCCACCCGACGACTTCAGCCCCAAGGGCCAGGACTGGGGCCTCGCGCCGCTCGCACCGCTGGCGCTCCGCGCCCAGGCCTACGCGCCGTTCGTCGAGCTGCTGCGCCGGAATATGGCGCACGCCGGCGGGCTTCGGGTCGATCATGTGCTGGGCCTGCGCCGAAGCTTCTGGCTGCCGCCAGACCGCGACCTGCAGGGCGCCTACGTGCGCTATCCGCTCAGCGACCTGCTCGGCCTGATCGCGCTCGAGGCCGAGCGCGCGCGCTGCGTCGTGATCGGCGAGGACCTCGGCACGGTACCCGAGGGCTTCCGCGAAACCCTCTCCGAGGCCGGACTGCTCGGCTGCCGCGTGCTGTATTTCGAGCGCGACCCGGACGGAAGCTTCCGGCGCTCTTACAGCTATCCCTCGGGCTGTCTCGCCTCGGTCAGCACCCACGATCTGCCCACGCTTGCCGGCTTCTGGACCGGGCGCGACATCGAATGGCGCGAGCGCCTGGGCCTGTTCGCGGAGCCCGGGCAGTCGGCACGCGAGCAGGCCGAGCGCGCCGGCACGAGGCGGCGGCTCCTGGAGCTGCTCGCGGCCGAAGGGCTGCTGCCGCCGAGGCTCGACCCGGCGCGCCCGCCGCGTGAGCTGCCCTGGAGCCTGGTCCTCGCGCTGCACCGGCTGCTGGCGAGATCTCCCGCCGAGATCGTCGTCATGCAGCTGGAAGACGCGCTCCAGGTGGTCGAGCAGGCGAATCTGCCGGGCACCACGGCCGAGCATCCGAACTGGCGCCGCCGGCTCGAGGTGCCGCTGGAACGGCTCGGGGCCGAGCCGCGGGTCGTGCAGCTCGCACGCGAGATCCAGACGACGCGGGTGCGCTGACAGGGCCTCGACGCCGCTCACAGGATGAGCGACAACCGTGCCCTCAAAGATAGCTAGGGTGCGGGTATGCCGAGAGCGATCAAGATCGCGCCGTCAATCCTGGCGGCCGACTTTGCAAAGCTGGGCGCAGAGGTGCGCGCGATCGACGCGGCCGGCGCCGATCTGATTCACATCGACGTGATGGACGGCCATTTCGTGCCCAACATCTCGCTCGGGCCGCAGGTGGTGCGAGCGCTCCGACCGCATTCGGCAAAGCCGTTCGACGTCCACCTGATGATCGCGCCGGCCGACCCCTATATCGAGGCGTTCGCCGAGGCCGGCAGCGACCTGATCACGGTCCACGTCGAGGCCGGTCCCCACCTCGACCGTTCCCTGCAGCTGATCCGCGCCCTCGGCAAGAAGGCGGGCGCCAGCCTGAACCCAGCGACGGCACCCGATGCGATCGCCTACGTGCTGGACCGGATCGATCAGATTCTGGTGATGTCGGTCAATCCGGGCTTCGGCGGCCAGCAGCTGATCCCGGCGGCGATCGACAAGATCCGGAGCCTGCGCGCGATGATCGGCGAGCGGCCGATCGATCTCGAGGTCGACGGCGGGATCAACTCCGAAACGGTGGGCGCGGCCGCGGCCGCAGGCGCCAACGTGATCGTCGCCGGCTCCTCGATCTTTTCCAGCGGAGACTACCGGGCGGAGGTCGAGGCGCTGCGCCGCCTAGCCGCTGAAGCTCAAGGAACAGCAGTGTGACGATGGTCGACCAGATCGCGGAAAAGCGGGCGGCCGCTGCCAGGAGCCTGGACTATGTCCGGGCGGGCCAGCTCGTCGGTCTCGGCTCCGGCTCGACCGCCGCCCTCATGGTCGAGATGCTCGGCGAGCGCGTGCGCGCGGGTCTCGATGTCCGGGGCGTCGCGACCTCCGCGGCGACCCGGCAGCTCGCCGAGGCGGCGGGGGTCCCGCTGCTGCCGCTCGAGCAGGTGACGCGCCTCGATCTGACCATCGATGGCGCCGACGAGGTCGATCAGGAGCTACGCCTGACCAAGGGTGGCGGCGGGGCGCTGCTGCACGAGAAGATCGTAGCCTCCGCCTCCGACCGGCTGATCGTGATCGTCGATTCGAGCAAGCTCGTGGCCAGGCTCGGCCGCGCGCCCCTGCCGGTCGAGGTCGTGCCGGCGGCCGGGCGCCTGCTCAGGGAGAAGCTGAAGGCGCAGGGTTGCATGCCGACGCTGCGCCTGCGGACCCGCGGCCGCGAGCCGTTCGTGACCGCGGAGGGCAATCATATCTTGGACTGCGCCTTCGGCGAGATCGCCGATCCGGCTCGCCTGGCCCGGGTCCTTGCAGACATGCCGGGGCTCGTCGAGCACGGGCTGTTCATCGAGATGGCCGATCTCGTGATCGTCGGCCGCGACGCCGCAACCGAGGTGCTGACCCGCCGCACGCCGGGCGATCAGCTGGCCTGAGTGACCGTGTCGAAGATCTCGTCCTCCTGGGCCAAGTGCAGGCGCATGATCGCCTCCAGGCTGAACAGTACGCGTCGGAGATCGCCGACCAGCATCGAATCCGAGCCCGCGCCCGGCCAGTCCTCGACCAGCCGGCCGTAGACCCCGACAAGATGGATGATCTCCCGGTGGGTCCGGCTCATCGCCGCCATCGGATCGCGGCCGCCCATCAGCCCCGCGACCTTCGGGTAGAGATCGGCCTCCTCGCGCTGCTCGTGCGGCAGGAGCTCTTCCCGCAGCAGACGGTCGACCGCGCAGAGCTCGGCACGGGCCTCCGCGTCCGGCAAGAGGTCGAGCCGCTCGGCCAACGTCCGGATGCGCTCGAGCAGAGGCTGAAGCGCCTGGTGCTCGGCCTGCAGGCGTTCCGAGATCGCGCCCGGCAGGGTCGGCGGCCGGCGCTGGCCCCGGCCGAGCGCGCGCAGCGCGTTCAGGATCACCGCGACGTCGATTCCCTCCTGCAGCAGCGCGCCCGCGACCGGCACGAGCCAGCCGGCGGCCGCCACGAGCATCGCCGCGAGCGACAGGCCCATGCCGGCGAGCACGCTCTGCAACGCGATGCCGCGCGCCCGCTTCGCGATCCGGAGCGCATCGGCCAGTCGGTCGAGGCGATCGACCAGCAGAACCACATCCGCCGCCTCGGAAGACGCGCCGCTGCCGCGGGCGCCCATGGCGATGCCAACGTCGGCTGCGGCGAGCGCCGGCGCATCGTTGACGCCGTCGCCGACCATCAGCGTCACCGCTGCGCCGCGCTCCGCGAGGACGGCCGCGACCTTTTCCTCCGGCGAGCGCTCGGCGAGCACGCTGTCGATGCCGAGCACGGCGCCGATCGCCTCCGCCAGGTCGGACCGGTCGCCAGTCACCATGACCATCCGCTTGATCCCGGCGTCGCGCAGGCGGCGAAGCGCCTTGGGCGTGTCGGTACGGATGTCGTCGCCGAACAGCAGCGCGCCGCGCAAGATCCCGTCGATCGCGACGAACACGCTGGTTGTGCCCTCGTAGGTCATGCGCCGCAGCACATGCCCGGTCCAGGCCGCCGGGTTGGTCCGCTCGGCGATCCAGGCGTAGCTGCCGAGAGCGACCCGGCGGCCGTCCACCCTGCCTTCAAGACCGGCGCCAGGCTCCTCGCGCACGTCCAGGGGCACGGCGAGGGTTAGCCCGCGCTCGCGCGCGGCCCCGACCAGGGCCTCCGCGATCACGTGCGGCGAGACCTGATCGAGCGAGGCAGCGAGCCGCAGCAGCTCCTCGCTCGCGACCTCGCCATCATGTTCGATCGCGGCTAGCCGCGCCCGGCCGCTGGTCAGCGTGCCGGTCTTGTCGAACAGCAGGACCTCGCCGCGGGCGAGCGTCTCGAGCGCGCCGCCGCCCTTGACCAGAATGCCCTCGCGCGCGGCGCGCGAGATTCCGGCGACGATCGCGACCGGCGCCGCCAGAATCAAGGGGCAGGGCGTCGCCACGACCAGGACCGCAAGCGCGCGCACCGGATCGCCCGAGGCGAGCCAGGCGGCTGCGGCAACCGCAAGCGCCAGCGGCACGAACAGCAGCGCATATCGGTCTGCCAGCCGGACGAACGGCGCCTTCTCGGCCTGCGCCGCCTGGACCAGTCGCACGATGCCGGCATAGGTGCTCCGCTCGGCGGTCGCGGTCGCCCGCAGATCGAACGGATCGCCCGCGTTGACCGTCCCGCTGCGCGCCCGCTCGCCCGGTTGGCGCGCCACCGGCAGCGGCTCCCCGGTCAGCGCCGATTCGTCGAGCACGGCGTCGCCGCTCACGAGCACGCCGTCGACCGGCACGACCTCGCCGGCGCGCACCAGCAGGAGGTCGCCGGCCTTGATTTCGGCGAGCGAAACCTGGATCAGCGCGCCATCGCTGTAGCGATTCGCGTTGGCCGGCGCCCGCGCGAGCAGCCGGTGCAGCTCGCGGCGGGCGCGCTGCTGGGCAAAGTCCTCGAGCGCGCCGCCGCCCGCGACCATCAGCGCGATCACGATGCCCGCCAGCATCTCGCCGAGCAGCAGCGCGCCCGCCATCGACAGGATCGCGATCAGGTCGACCCCGACGTCGCCCCTGACGAGGTCGCGCAGC
>DATAOG010000203.1:0-4844 GCA_036265855.1 Geminicoccaceae bacterium
CGTCGACGTCGCGGTCGCGGGCGCGCAGAAGGGCCTGATGACCCCGCCGGGGCTGGGCTTCGTCGCCGCGGGCTCGCGGGCGCTGGCGGCGCACGCGGCCGCGGGACTGCGGACGCTCTATTGGGACTGGACCGCGCGCGAGGGGTCCGAGCACTATCAAAAATACTGCGGCACGCCGCCCGAGCATCTGCTGTTCGGCCTGCGCCGGGCGCTGGACCTGCTGCTCGCCGAGGGCCTCGAGGCCGTGTTCCGGCGCCATCGCCTGCTGGCGGAGGCGGTGCGGCGCGCCGTGCTGGTGTGGGCGGAAGGCGGCGCGCTCGAGCTCAACATCGAGCGGCCCGAGGAGTGCGCCGATTCGGTGACGACGATCCTGTTGCACGGGCTCGAGCCCGAGGTCCTGCGGGAGTACTGTCGGCGGCACTGCGGCGTCGTGCTCGGAATCGGCATCGGCGACCTCAGCGGGCGCGCCTTCCGGATCGGGCACATGGGCCACGTCAACGCGCCGATGGTCATCGGCACGCTCGGCGCGGTCGAGATGGCGCTCGCGGCGCTCCGCGTACCCCACGGCCGGGGCGGCGTGCAGGCGGCGGTCGACTGGCTCGGGCGATCGGTACCGGCCTGAACCCGGCCAGAACGGTCCGACCGGAGTCGCCCGGCCGAGGCGGGTTGCGGCCGCAGCCCTCAGGCGGTGCCGTGGATGTAGTCGTGGAGCATGTGGGTCTCGGCCTCGAGCTCCTGCAGCCGGTGCTTGACCACGTCGCCGATGCTGATGATGCCGATCAGCTCGCCGTCCTTGACCACCGGCAGGTGGCGGAAGCGGCGCTCGGTCATCGTCTGCATCAGCGTCTCGAGACCGTCCTCCGGGCCGCAGGTCACGACCTCCGCGGTCATCAGCTCTGCGACCTTCATCTCAAGCAGCCGGGAACCATAATCGGCGAGCCCGCGCGCGAGATCGCGCTCGGAGATGATGCCGCACAGCCGGTCGTCGGCGCCGGTGACCACGAGCGCGCCGATCCGCTTCTGCTTGAGCAGAGCCGCGACCTCGGCGATCGTTGCATCGGGCCGCGTGGCGATGACTTTGCTACCCTTTCCCGCGAGTATCTGGGCGATGAGCATGGCACTTGACCCCCCTCAGGTCCGACCATGGCGCTCTCGCGCATTGCGCTAACCCATGATCTCACCAGAAACCCGCCATCAGGTCCAGCCAATAGCGCGCCGGCGCCGCAGTCCGGCCGTCCGCGATCAGGTTGTACGCCGGCCTCGTTTCGATATACCGTGGATCGCATGTGACCGGCCGCCATCGGGCCAGTGAAGAGCCGGCGGCGAGCCCGAGCCGATTGTCTGCGGAGGTCGTTCCATGGAATATGTGATCGTCCGATACCTCAATTCCCGTCTGGTTTACGTGGATGGGCAGGACGCGGGCGAAACCGCGCGAATGCTGTTCGTCGAGGAAGGTCATCACGTCTTCGATCTGGGCGAGCCCCGCGATTACGAGCCGCCGGAGCTCGAGGTCGATGTCACCGGCACCACCAGCATCGACCCGCTCGAGCTGGTCTTCACGCCGCGCGGGGGCTCTGGGGGACAGGCCTGATGGCGAGGCCCTGGCGCGCGCTCGCGCTCGCGGCCCTGATCGCGGCTGGCGGCTGCGCCCAGTTCCCGGCCAATCCACCCCTCGACCACTACGATCCGAAGGCAGGCTACCGCTTCGCTGGGCTCAGTGCCGAGCACAACTCGGACGACCTGTTTGTCATTCTGACCTTCTCCGGCGGCGGCACCCGGGCGGCAGCGCTCGCCTACGGCGTGCTGGAGGCGCTGCGGGCGACCCCGATCGTCTGGCACGGCGAGCGGCGTACCCTGCTCGACGAGGTCGACGTCATCTCCTCGGTCTCGGGCGGCAGCTTCGCCGCCGCGTGCTACGCCCTTGTGCGCGAGCATATCTTCGGCTCTCCCGGCCGCCCGCCATCCGAGCCGCCGGTTGGGCCGGGCTGCCGCGACTTCGAGACCGGGTTCCTCAAGCATGACGTCCAGGCCGATCTTGCGGGTCAGCTGGCGTCGCCGATCAACTGGCTGCGCCTCGCTTCGCCGACCTTCGACCGGATCGACCTCGCCGCGGAGTACTACGACCGGGAAATCTTCCACGGCGCCACCTACGCCGACCTGTTGCCGAAGGGCCGCCCCTACCTTATCGTCAACGCGACCGACATGTCGCAGGGCGCGGGCTTCCCCTTTACCCAGGATCGCTTCGATCTGCTCTGCGCCGATCTCGCCAAGGTACCGCTCGGGCGCGCCGTCGCCGCCTCGTCGGCCTTCCCGGTCCTCCTAACCCCGCTCACGATCGAGAACTATGCCAGCACCAAAGGTTGCGGCTATCGGCCGCCGCCCTGGGTCGAACTGGCGCTCAAGGACTACGTGCGCAATCCGCGCCGCTACGCCAAGGCGCGGCTCGTCCAGAGCTACGCCGATCCCGAGCGCGACTGGATCCACCTCCTCGACGGCGGCGTCGCCGATAACATCGGCCTGCGCGATCCCCTGGAAGCGATCGCCTCCAACGACAGCTCCTGGAGCCTCGTCAACGCCATCAACAACGGCAAGATCAAGAAGCTCGTCGTGGTCATCGTCAACGCCCGCTCGTCGCCAGATTCCAGCTGGGACCGGAAAGCCCAGGCGCCCGGCCTCGTTGACGTCCTCGAGACCGCCGCCGGCACCTCGATCGACAACTATTCCTTCGAGACGATCGAGCTGTTGCGCCAGAAGCTGGCCGACTACTCGCAGAGCGAGCAAGTCTACGCCGATTGTCGCGCGATTCTTGGCCGCCAGTGTCCGGAGAAGGACATGCCTTTTCCGCCGCCTCCACATGCCGATTACTACAGCATCAACGTTGAGTTCGAGGCGGTGAAAGACCAGAAGGAGCGGCACGAGCTCCAGAACCTGCCGACCTCGTTCAGCCTGCGGCCGCAAGACGTTGACCGGCTGCGAGCGGTGGGCGGTCAGCTGCTGCGGGAGTCCAGCGACTTCCAGCGGCTGGTCGGCAGCCTGCAATAGTTGCTTCCAAAGCACGCCCGCGGCACAACACCCGTCGGCTCACATCCAACACCCAAGCTCGGCATGATCATCGGCCTCATCGTCCACGTCCTCAGCGCGATCGTCTGGGTCGGCGGCATGTTCTTCGCCTACGTCGTGCTGCGGCCGGTCGCGGGCGAGCTGGAGCCGGGGGCGCGGCTCAGCCTCTGGCGCGATGTGTTCGCGCGGTTCTTTCCCTGGGTTTGGGCGAGCGTGCTGGGGCTGCTCGCGAGCGGCTATGGCATGCTCCTGTTCGGCCTCGGCGGCTTTACCCGCGCCGGCGTGCACGTGCACGTCATGAACGCGATCGGGCTGCTCATGATGGCGCTCTTTCTCCACCTCTACTTCGCGCCCTGGCGGCGGCTGCAGCGGGCGCTCGATCAGGGCGACCAGGCCATGGCGGCCCGCCAGCTCGGCCAGATCCGGACGATCGTGCTGGTCAACCTGACGCTCGGACTGATCACCGCGGCGATCGGCGCCAGCGGCCGCTACTGGGGCTGAAAAATGAAGCTTCACGATGTGGTTCACATTTGTCTCCGAAACGAGTAAAGTGCTGCCGAATTGCGCCGCCGCCACGAGAGCCTGCCTCCTGAAGCGACCGACGCCGTTCCACGCAGGGTTCTGGCCCCGTGCTATCGACGACCCCGACAGGCGCCTGCCGCCGAGAGGAGCTCAGTCTATGCCAGTTGGCACTGTGAAGTGGTTCAACCCGACCAAGGGCTTTGGTTTCATTCAACCCGACAGCGGCGGCAAGGATGTGTTCGTGCACATCTCGGCGGTGCAGCGGGCCGGGCTCGAGACCCTCGAGGAGGGCCAGCGGATCGAGTTCCAGGTCGTGCCCGGCCGTGATGGCCGGACCTCCGCCGACCAGCTCAAGGTGCCGAACGACTAATCCGGTCGCGGGCGTTCGGGTGCGGCCTGGCTCTCGAGCCTGGCCAGCGCGTCGAGCGCATCCTGAAGGATGATGGCGGCGGCAAGCGCGTCGAGGCGATCGGCGCGCTTTCGCGTCCGCAGACCCGCCTGATCGGCCGCCTCTGTAGCGGCGAAGGTCGAGAGCCGCTCGTCCCAGAGCAGGATCGGCAGCCCGAGTGCGCGCTCCAGTTGTTCGGCGAACGCGCGCACCGACTGGCAGCGAGGCCCTTCGCTACCGTCCATGTTGAGCGGCCAGCCGATCACCAGCGCGGCCGCGCCGCGCTCGGCGATCGTGTCCTGAAGTCGCGCCAGATCGGCCGTGAGGCGTCGGCGCCGGATCGTGGCGAGCGGCGTCGCGAGCCGCCAGCCGGCGTCCGCGCCGGCGACCCCGATCGCTCGTCTGCTGACGTCCAGCCCGACCAGCCCCGGCCGCCAAGCGTCGCCGGCCTGGAGCTCGGCGAGCCAGGCCTCGAGGTTGCTTGCGATCGGCAAGGCGTGTAGCTTCCGCCCGGGTTTGCCGCCGGCCGGCCCGCCGGCCCCGGCGCTGGGGGACCATCGCAGATGTCGCTCGATGAGGCCACCGTCGCGCGGATCGCGCGGCTCGCCCGGATCGATGTGCCCGAGGCCGAGAGAGCGCCGCTCGCGGCCGAGCTGTCGCGCATCCTGCAATGGATCGAGCAGCTGAACGAGGTCGACACCGAAGGCGTGCCGCCGATGACCAGTGTGATCGCGATGCGGCTCGCCTTGCGCGACGACCGGGTGACCGACGGCGGCCGGCCCGAGGACATCCTCGGCAACGCGCCCGAGCGCCAGGACGACTATTTCGTGGTGCCCAGGGTCGTCGAATGAGCGAGCTGACCCGGCTGACCCTC
>DATAOG010000204.1:0-3862 GCA_036265855.1 Geminicoccaceae bacterium
AGCACCAGAAGCGTGAACTTGCAGACCTTGAGGCGCATCATCCCTTTCCTTCGGCTCGAGACGCCGGGCGGGTCGCCCGGCGGGCGCAGTTCTGCCTGCATTCGCGCCCTCGGGCAAGGCTGGCGACCCACTCAGCTGCCCAGGACTGCGAGCGGCCGGGGATTCCCGCAATCACCCGCCGGTTGGATTCGAATCAGCAGCCGGAGTGAGCCGTTGGTCTCGACCGGGTAGGCCAGCCAATCGGGGCGGAGCCGGCGGACGGCCTCGAACAGGTTTGGCCTCGGCGCCTGCCACAAGCTCCGGCGAGGCCCGTGGCCACGAGCAGCGCCGCGAGCGCGACCCACGGCGGCGGCCTGAAGAGAATGAAGCGCCGGTCTCGAAATCGCCCCGCTCGAAACACTGGGGCTGACCCACGGGTTAACTCACCTTGCCTTCATGCTACCCTGAGAATCCTAATCCCTTCAGGTCGAAGCATGCAAGGAGCTCCCCAACCTGCGCTGGCCATCCCCCGGGTGATCGGGCATCGGGGCGCGGCCGCGGCGGCGCCCGAGAACACGCTCGCAAGTCTGAGAAAGGCCAAGGAGCTCGGCGCCGAGTGGGTCGAGTTCGACGTCAAGCTGACCCGGGACGGCGTGCCGGTCCTGATCCACGACGAGCGGCTTGAGCGGACCACCGATGGCCATGGCGAGGTTGCCGAGCTGCCGTTCTCCAAGCTCGAGCGGCTCGATGCCGGCGGCTGGTTCGGGCCGGGGTTCCGGGGCGAGCGGGTGCCGACGCTCGAGGCGGCGCTTTCGCTGTGCGCCGAACTCGGGCTGGGCATCAACGTCGAGATCAAGCCCTGTCCCGGCCGCGCGGCGGCGACCGCCCGGGCCGCGCTCGAGGCGCTGCGGCGCTGCTGGCCGGGCGCTCTGCCGGCGCCGCTGATCTCGAGCTTCGAGCCCGTCTGTCTGGCGATCGCCCGCGATCTGGCGCCGGAGGTGCCGCGCGGCTATCTCGCGATAGCACTGCCGCGGCGCTGGCGGGAAGCGCTCGAGACCTATCGCTGCAGCACGCTGCACCTCAGCGCACGCCGGCTCGGCCCCTTGCAGCGGGCGGCGGTGGTGGCGGCGGGCGTGCCGCTACTTCTCTATACGGTCAATGCCCCGAACCGCGCCCGGCGTCTCCTCGCGGCCGGCGTCGCCGCGGTCTTCACCGACCGGGTCGGCGAGGTGCTCGCCGCGCTGAATTCCGCTCGAGATGCTAATAACGGCGCATCAGGCCGACGAGACGACCCTGCACCTTGACCCGGTTGGCCCCGAAGATCCGGGTCTCGTACTGCGGATTGGCGGCTTCGAGCGCGATCGTGCCGCCCTTGCAGCGCAACCGCTTGAGGGTGACCTCGGTGTCGTCGATCATGGCGACCACGATGTCGCCGTTGTCGGCGGCATCCCGGCGCTCGATCACGACGACGTCGCCGTCCTGAATGCCCGCGTCGATCATCGAGTCGCCGACCACCTCGAGAGCGTAGTGATCGCCGCTGCTGCCCAGCAGATGCGGCGGTACCGTCACCTGCGTGGTATGGTCGCGCAACGCCTCGATCGGCGTGCCGGCGGCGATCCGGCCGTAGAGCGGCAGGGCCAGCGTCCCGCTCTCTTCAGCCGCAAGATCCGGTCGGGCGCCGAAATTGCCCTGGACCACGTTGGTCGGGCCGGCGTCCGGCGCGCTCATGTCGCCCCGCCAGTTGGCGGGCAGCCGGATGACCTCGAGCGCGCGCGCGCGGTACTGCAGGCGGCGGATGTAGCCGCGCTCCTCCAGGCCGGTGATCAGGCGGTGGATGCCCGACTTCGACTTCAGCTTGAGCGCGTCCCGCATCTCTTCGAACGAGGGCGGCACACCACGGTTCCCCAGATAGCCCTGGATGAATTGGAGCAATTGGTGCTGTCGCTGCGTGAGCACCGTCCCTCCCCCTCTGTCACCGCGCTCGAGTTTTGTTCTACATAAGTTCTCATCAGGCGTCAACATTCTTTATGCAGTCTACGGGATCAAATACGCGTTTCCAAGCGCCTCAAGCGACCCCTCGAAGGGTGATCGCAGCGGCGCCAGGATGCCGAACTTTGCAGCCGGCGATCAGACCCCGATCGGACCGGCCGCAAGCGGCAGCACCTGAACCGGCGTGCCGACCGGCATGGCCGGCGCGAATGGCGCCCGCCTGATCAGACAGTCGGCGCGCGCGAAAGTCGCGAGCATGGAGCTGTCCTGAACCTCGGCCGGGTCCGCGACCAGCCGGCCGTCGGCGCCCCATTCGGCGCGCGCGCGCAGATACTCCTGGCGCCGGTCGTTGGGCCCGAGGGCTCGGCCGAGCACGGCCGGGATCTCCGGCGGCGCCGGGTCGAGCCCGAGCAGCACGCAGATGGCCGCACGCACGAACAGCACGGCGCAGACCCCGGCCGAGACCGGATTGCCCGGCAGTCCGAGCAGCGGCACGCCGCGGATCGCGCCGAACATCAGCGGCTTGCCGGGCCGCATCGCGATCCGCCAGAAGTCGAGCTCGAGCCCGCGCTCGCCGAGCGCGCTCTGCACCAGGTCGCGCTCGCCGACCGAGGCGCCGCCCAGCGTCACCAGCAGATCGGTGCCGGCCAGACGATCGGCCACGGCCGCGAGCTCGGCCGGCTCGTCGCGCACGATGCCGAGGTCCGAGGCGAGCCCGCCCCAGGCCCTCACCATCGCGGCCAGCGCGGTCGTGTTGGAGTTGACGATCTGGCTTTGCGAGGGCGCCTGCCCGGGCATCACCAGCTCGTCGCCGGTCGCGAGCAGGGCGATCCGCGGCTGCCGGCGGACCGGCAGCCAGATCTGGTTGAGCGCGGCCGCGAAACCCAGATCGCGCGCGGACAGGCGCCGGCCTTCCGGCAGCGCCAGATCGCCCGCGCGGAAATCGAGGCCGGCCGGCCGGACGTAGGTCCCGGGCTCGACCCGGCCGTCCAGCCGGATGCGGTCGCCCTCGGCTAGGGCGTCCTCCTGCAGGGCGACCGCGTCGGCGCCCGCCGGCACGACGCCTCCCGTGAAGATCCGCACGGTCTCGCCCGGCCCGACCTCGCCCTCGAACCGGCTGCCGGCGGGCGCGCTGCCGATCAGGCGGAGCTCGGCCGCGCCGCCCGCGAGATCGGCGGCGCGGACCGCATAGCCGTCCATCGCCGAGACCGCGGCCGGCGGCTGGTCGCGCGGGGCGATCAGATCGGCCGCCAGGACCCGGCCCTGGGCGGCCGCCAGATGGACCCACTCCGCAGGCTGAGGCCGGAAAGCCGCGGCGATCCGCGCGAGCGCGTCCTCGACCGCGAGCATCAGTCGGCCGTGAACGGTCCGGAACGCCCGCCGGACTTGTGGCGCAGCCGGATGTCGGTGATCCGCATGCCGCGATCGACCGCCTTGCACATGTCGTAGACCGTGAGCGCCGCCGCGGCGACCGCGCACAGCGCCTCCATCTCGACCCCGGTCGGGCCGTGCACGCGACAGGTCGCGCTGATCTCGACCGACGGCGGCTCGGTCTGGCAGGCGAGCTCGACCGTGACCGAGGACAGCGGCAACGGATGGCACAGCGGGATCAGGTCCGGGGTCCGCTTGGCCCCCATGATCCCGGCGAGCTGCGCGACCGTGAGGACGTCGCCCTTCTTGACCCCGCGCTCCTTGATCAGCGCGAGCGTCGCCGGCTGCATCAGCACGCGGCCCGCCGCGACCGCGACCCGCTCGGTCGCCGGCTTGGTGCTGACATCGACCATGACCGCATTGCCCGCGGCATCGAAATGGGTCAGCTCGGTCATGCTGCCTCCTCGAGCCCGAGCAAGGCCGCGGTCGCGCGCCGGACGTCGGCCGCGCGCATCAGCGATTC
>DATAOG010000205.1:0-4769 GCA_036265855.1 Geminicoccaceae bacterium
GGGCTCGAGGCCGCTACCCTCGTACCCCCAGCCCCAGAACTTCCAGCATCTGCCCGCCATCTTCGCCTCCTCGCCGCGCCGGACCAGCATAGCGGCAGCGCGGTGAGGTGTCGCCCGATGCTTCGGTCGTGATAATCTGATTTCGAAGACCACGGGCGGGCCGGGATGATGGCGACCAGGACGAAGGCCAGAGCTGCCGACCTCCATGGCTCGGATGCATACCTGTGGGCGCGGTCCCAGGCCGACGCGCTGCGGGCCGGGCGCCTCGCCGAGCTCGATCTTGCGCACCTTGCGGAGGAGATCGAAGCCTTGGCGATCGGCATCAGAAGCGCCGTCCGCTCGCGCACCCGCACGATCATCGAGCACCTGCTTAAACTCGAGCATTCGCCGTCGCAGGAGCCACGACACGGGTGGCGGCGGACCGTGCGGGCGGCGCGGAGCGAGTTGCGTGATGATCTTACGGCGAGCCTCAGGCGGGAGCTCGAAAGGGATCTCGCGGCGCTCTACAGCGATGCCCGGGACAATGCGGCGGACGATCTGACGAGCTACGGGGAGGCCGGTGCAGCGCAGGCCTTGCCGGCGCAGTGCCCGTACAGCCTGGATCAGATTGCCGGCGACTGGTTGCCTGAAGCACGGTCGGCCGCATCCAAGGCGTGACCGGCGGCAGGAAGAGCAGGACTGTCGCAATCGTCAGCATGTCCAGCACGGTCGAGATCAAGATCGTGCTCGAGGCGGTCTCGATCCCGACCTCGTAATGCCGGGCGAAGACGTAGCCGATCGAGCCATCGAGCACGAACGGCGTCACCGGCGTCCGTCGGCAAAAAGGGAACCGAAGGGCTCCCCTCCATGGCGGCCCGCGATGTTCGGCTTCAGCTCGCGGCCTGGACCGCGCGCTTGGCCATGACCTTGATCAGGTGCGCCCGGTATTCGGCGCTGGCGTGGATGTCGCCGTTGAGGCCCTCGGCGCCGATGGTCAGGCCATCGAGCGCGCTCGGCGAGAAGTTGCTGCCGAGCGCCCGCTCGGCTTCGGTCAGCCGGAACACGCAAGGCCCGGCGCCGGTGACCGCGACCCGGGTCTGGCCGCCGGTCTGGGCGACCATCACGCCGACAATCGCATAGCGGCTGGCCGGGTTCGGGAATTTCATGTAGCCGGCCCGCGACGGCTTCGGGAAGCTAACCGAGGTGATCACCTCGTCGTCGGCGAGCGCGGTCTCGAACATGCCGCGGAAGAAGTCGTCGGCCTTGATCTCGCGCTGGTTGGTCCTGACGGTGGCGTTCAGGCCGAGTACCGCGGCCGGATAGTCGGAGGCCGGATCGTTGTTGGCGATCGAGCCGCCGATCGTGCCGCGGTTGCGCACCTGGGAATCGCCGATGTGCGAGGCGAGCTGCGCCAGCGCCGGAATCGCGCGCCGCGCAATCTCCGATTCGACCACCTCGGAATAGGTGGTGAGCGCGCCGATCACGAGCCGGCCGCCCTCCTCCTTGATCCCCTTGAGCTCGGCGATCGCGCCGAGATCGATGATGTCGGAGGGCGAGGCCAGCCGCTGCTTCAGCGTCGGGATCAGGGTGTGCCCGCCCGCGAGCAGCTTGCCGTCGGAGGCGCCTTTGAGCAGCGAGACGGCCTCGGCGACGGTCCTCGGACGATGGTATTCGAACGCGTACATGGTTTGCCTCCCTATTCGGCCGCCTGCGGCATCCGCCGGTCCTGCAGCGCCCGCCAGACCTTCTCGGGCGTCGCCGGCATCGAGATCCGGACCCCGATCGCGTCGGTGACCGCATTCATCACCGCCGGCGGCGAGCCGATCGCGCCCGCCTCGCCGCAGCCCTTGACGCCCAGCGTGTTGTGCGTGCACGGCGTCTCGGTCAGCGCGACCTGGAAGCTCGGCACGTTGTCCGCCTTGGGCATGCAGTAATCCATGTAGGACGCGGACAGCAGCTGGCCGGCCTCGTCGTAGACGCAGTTCTCGGTCAGCGCCTGGCCGATCCCCTGGGCGAGGCCGCCGTGGACCTGGCCCTCGACGATCATCGGGTTGATCACCTTGCCGAAGTCGTCGACCGCGACGAACCGGGCGATCTGGACCACACCGGTCTCGGGATCGACCTCGACCTCGCAGACGTAGGCGCCGGCCGGGTAGGTGAAGTTGGCCGGGTCGTAGAACGCCGTCTCCTCCATCCCCGGCTCGAGACCTTCCGGATACTTGTGCGGCACGTAGGCCGCGAACACGACCTCGCCGATCGTCTTGGCCCGGTCGGTGCCCTTGACGGTGAAGCTGCCGTCCGTGAAGTCGATGTCGGCCTCGGCGGCTTCGAGCAGGTGCGCCGCGATCTTCTTGCCCTTGGCGATGATTTTGTCGGCGGCGTTGACGATCGCCTGGCCGCCGACCGCCATCGAGCGCGAGCCGTAGGTGCCCATCCCGACCGGGGTCTTCTCGGTGTCGCCGTGGACCACCTCGACGTTCGCGATCGGCACGCCGAGCTTCTCGGCGATCAGCTGGGCGAAGGTCGTCTCGTGACCCTGGCCGTGGCTGTGGGTGCCGGTGAACACCTGCACGACGCCGGTATGGGCGAAGCGGATCTTGGCGCTCTCCCATAAGCCGACGCCGCACCCGAGCGAGCCGACCACGGCAGACGGCGCAATGCCGCAGGCCTCGATATAGCAGGAGAGACCGATGCCCCGGAGCTTGCCCGTGGCCTCGGAAGCCGCCCGGCGGCTCGCGAAGTTCTGGTAGTCGGCGAGCTGCAGCGCCTTGTTCAAGGACGCCTCGTAGTCGCCGGTGTCGTACTGCAGGGCGACCGGCGTCTGATACGGAAAAGCGCTCTTCGGAATGAAGTTCCTGCGCCTGAGGTCGGCCGGGTCGCGCCCGGTCTCATGGGCCGCGGTCTCGACGATCGTCTCGAGCAGGAAGGTTGCCTCGGGCCGCCCAGCGCCGCGGTAGGCGTCGACCGGCGCGGTGTTGGTGTAGACCGCATCGACCGCGCAGTAGATCGCGGGCGTCTTGTACTGGCCGGCGAGCAGCGTCGCGTACAGATAGGTCGGCACGCAGGACGCGAAGGTCGACAGATAGGCGCCCATATTGGCCGTGGTCTGGACCTTGAGCGCGGTGAAGTTGCCCTCGGCGTCCAGCGCCAGCTCGGCGTGGGTCACGTGATCGCGGCCATGGGCGTCGGACAGGAAGCTCTCGGAGCGCTCGCCGGTCCACTTGACCGGCCGCTGGAGCAGCTTTGCCGCCAGCAGGCAGGCGCACTCCTCGGCGTAGATGAAGATCTTGGAGCCGAAACCGCCGCCGACGTCGGGCGCGATCACCCTGAGCTTGTGCTCGGGCGCGACGCCGACGAACGCGGCGATCACCAGGCGCGCGACATGCGGATTCTGGCTGGTCGTATAGAGCGTGAAGCCCTGCGAGCCGCGGTCGTACTCGGCGATCGCGGCGCGCGGCTCGATCGCGTTCGGGATCAGCCGGTTGTTGACCAGGTCGATCCTGGTCACATGCGCAGCGCGGGCGATCGCCTGATCGACCGCCGACCGGTCGCCGAGCTCCCACTCGTAGACCGTGTTGCGCGCGATGTCGTCGTGGACCAGCGGCTGGCCGGGATCGCGCGCCCCCGCGGTCGAGGTGCAGGCGGGCAGGACCTGGTAATCGACCTTGACCAGCTCGGCCGCATCCTTGGCCTGATGGTAGCTCTCCGCGACCACCATCGCGACGTGATCGCCGACGTAGCGGGCCTTGCCTTGCGCCAGGATTGGGTGTGGCCCGGCCTTCATCGGGCTGCCGTCGCGCGAGTGGATCATCCAGCCGCAGATCAGCCCGCCCCAGCCGGACGCCTTCACGTCCTCGCCGGTCAGCACCGCGAGCACGCCCGGGGCAGCCGCGGCCTCGCCCTTGTCGATGCCGTTGATCCTGGCGTGCGCGTGCGCCGAGCGGACGAAATAGGCGTAGACCTGACCCGGCCGGTCGATGTCGTCGGTGTAGGACGCGGCGCCGGTGATGAACCGCTGGTCCTCCTTGCGCCTGACCGAGGCGCCGATGCCGTCCTTCGCCATCGCCTCAGCTCCTCATCTCGACAGCGGCCGCCTGGATCGCCTTGACGATGTTGTGGTAGCCGGTGCAGCGACAGATGTTGCCCTCGAGCCAGCCCCGGATCTCCTCCTCCGAGGCGTTCGGGTTGCGCCGCACGAGGTCGATCGCGCTCATGATCATGCCGGGCGTGCAGAAGCCGCACTGGAGCGCGTGGTGCTCGCGGAAGGCGGCCTGCATCGGGTGCAGCTGGCCGTTCTTGGCCAACCCCTCGATGGTCGTGATCTGGCTGCCTTCGGCCTGCAGTGCCAGCACCGTGCAGCTCTTGACGGACTGGCCGTTCATGTGGACGACGCAAGCGCCGCATTGGCTCGTGTCGCAGCCGACGTGGGTGCCGGTCAGATCGAGGTGTTGACGCAGGAAGTCGACCAGCAGCGTGCGCGGCTCGACATCCCGCGTCACGGCCTGGCCGTTCACGGTCATGGAAACGCTGGCCATTCGAAGGTTCTCCCCCTGACGTTGATTGCCCGACCACGGCAGCCATCGGTCCGCCCTGGCCAGCGCCGGCCCGCCCGTAACGCCCGGCCCGCGCGGAGCCGGAGCGTGCAGCCGAAGCTATGAGAAGCGGCGGATCGGCGTCAACGGCCTTGGATGCCGGGCAGCGCCGGACTGCCGCTCCCGCTTCAGCGGAGCAGGAGCACGATGATCATCAGCAGGATGATCGCTCCTGCCGCCCAGACGAACCGGTTCTGC
>DATAOG010000206.1:0-2872 GCA_036265855.1 Geminicoccaceae bacterium
CGAACTGGCTCCAGAGCTTCAAGGAGTTCCCGCCCCGGCAGAAGGCCGCTAGCTTCACGATTGGCCAGGTCATGGACAAGCTCAGGTCGAGCTCGATCAACAATTGAGCAATCGCGGAGATGCCGGATGAACGATCACAGCCAGAGGACGATGGCGACGATCTCGAAGAGCGCCGCCGCTGCTTTGCTCGCGGCAGCGCTCCAGTGTTGGGCGAGCCCGGCCGCCGCTCAGGCGAGCGATCCGCTGCCGTCCTGGAAAGACGGGCCGGCGAAGCACGCGATCGTCGCGTTCGTCGAGGCCTTGACGAAAGAAGGCGGCGGCGACTTCGTGCTGGCCGCGGACCGGATCGCGACCTTCGATCAGGACGGCACGCTCTGGGTCGAGCATCCGATCTACACGCAGGCGATGTTCGCGCTCGACCGGGTGCACGAACTGGCGCCGAAGCATCCCGAGTGGAAGGACAAGGAGCCGTTCAAGGCGGTGCTCGCGGACGACCGTGAGGCGATGGCGAAGTTCAGCGAGGGCGACTGGGCCGAGATCATCGGCGCGACCCACGCGGGCATGAGCACCGAGCAGTTTCTGGGGATCGCTGGCGACTGGCTCGCCAAGGCCAAGCATCCGCGCTTCAAGCGGCCATACCCCGACCTGGTCTACCAGCCCATGCTCGAAGTCATGAAGTACCTGCGCGCCAACGGCTTTCGGACCTACATCGTGACCGGCGGCGGGCAAGAGTTCGTGCGCGTCTACAGCCAGCGGGTCTACGACGTGCCGGTCGAGCAGGTGGTCGGCTCGAGCATCGCGACGAAATACCAGTCCGAAGACGGCAAGCCCGCGCTGATGCGCGAGCCCAAGGTGTTCTTCATCGACGACGGCGCCGGCAAGCCGATCGGCATCAATCTGTTCATCGGCAAGCGGCCGTATGCCGCCTTCGGCAACTCCGGGGGCGATCGCGAGATGCTGGAATGGACTGGCGCCGGCAAGGGCAAGCGGCTGATGATGCTGGTGCTGCACGACGACGCGTTGCGCGAGTACGCCTATGGCCCCGCGAGAGGTCTCCCGGATACCAGGGTCGGCACGTTCCCCCAGGCACTCGCGGAGGAGGCGAAGAAGCAGGGCTGGGTCGTGATCTCGATGAAGAACGACTGGAAGACGATTTTCCGGGCCGGACCGTGAAGGAAAGGCGCTGCGGGCTAAAGGGACTGGGCCTCACCGGCGCAGCCCTTCAGAATAGTCTGGTGGGCGCGCTGGGACTCGAACCCAGAACCCGCTGATTAAAAGTCAGCTGCTCTGCCAATTGAGCTACGCGCCCGTGTCGACCGGCTCGCGGCGAGCCGGTTTGGCCCGGATCATCGGCAATCTGAGGGCGCCGTCAAGCCGGCGCGAGCTCGGGCCAGGGCTCGAGATCGCCGCCCGCCTGGGCATCGGCCAGCCGCTCGCCGAGCGCGCCGAGTTCGCGCCGCTCGATCGCGGCTCGCAGGCCCGCCACCAGCTGCTGATAGTAGGACAGATTGTGCCAGCTGAGCAGCATCGCGCCCAGGATCTCGCCCGCCTTGACCAGATGATGCAGATAGGCGCGCGGATGCGCCGCGCAGACCGGACAGGCGCACTCGGCATCGAGCGGCCGCGGATCATCCGCGTGCCGGGCGTTCCTCAAGTTGAGCGGACCGCGTCGGGTCCAGGCCTGGGCGGTGCGGCCGGCCCGGGTCGGCAGCACGCAGTCGAACAGATCGACCCCGCGCAGGACCGCGCCGATCACGTCGAGCGGCTTGCCGACCCCCATCAGATAGCGCGGCCGCCCGGCCGGCAGCGCCGGCACCGTCAGGTCCAGGATCTCGAACATCTTGGCTTGCGGCTCCCCGACCGCGAGCCCGCCGATCGCGTAGCCCTCGAAGCCGACCCCGACCAGGCTCTCGGCCGATTGCGTGCGGAGTTCAGGAAAAACGCTGCCCTGGGCGATGCCGAACAGGCCGTAGCCCTCGCGCTCGCGCCAGACGCGCCGGCAGCGCTCGGCCCAGCGCATCGAGCGGCGCATCGAGGCCGCGGCCGCGTCGCGCTCGACCGGCCAGGGCGTGCACTCGTCGAGCACCATCGTGACGGTCGCGTCCAGAAGCTCCTGGACCTCGATCGCGCGCTCGGGCGTGAGCTCGACCCGCCGGCCGTCGAGGTGGGACGAGAAGACGACGCCCTGCTCGTCGATCGTCCGGCGCGCCGCCAGCGACATGACCTGGAAGCCGCCGGAATCGGTCAGGATCGGCCCCGGCCAGGCCATGAAGCGATGCAGCCCGCCCAGCCTGTCGATCCGCTCGGCCCCCGGCCGCAGCATCAGATGGTAGGCGTTGGCGAGGATCATCTCAGCACCGCTCTCGCGGAGCATCGCGGGCGTCATCGCCTTGACGGTGGCCGCGGTGCCGACCGGCATGAAGGCCGGCGTCTCGATCGTGCCGTGGGCGGTGTGCAGCCGGCCGCGCCGGGCCGCGCCGTCCTCGGCCAGAAGCTCGAAGCGGAAGCCGCTCATGCCGGCTCGGCCCGGGTCAGCAGGCAGCCGTCGCCGTAGGAGTAGAAACGGTAGCCCTGAGCGACCGCGTGCGCATAGGCGGCCCGCATGCGCTCGAGGCCGGCGAAGGCCGCAACCAGCATGAAGAGCGTCGAGCGCGGCAGGTGGAAGTTGGTCAGCAGTTGGTCGACGACCCGGAAGCGGTAGCCCGGCGTGATGAACAGCCGCGTCTCGCCGGCGGCCGGCTGGAGGTCCCCGCTCGCGGCCGCGGCCTCGAGCGTGCGCAGCACGGTCGTTCCGATCGCGACGACGTGCCTGCCGGCCGCCCGCGTCCGCTCGACCGCGGCGACCGTTTCAGGGCCGAGCTCGAAACGCTCG
>DATAOG010000207.1:0-12720 GCA_036265855.1 Geminicoccaceae bacterium
CGACGAAATGCTCGAAGCCGCGATCGAGGCCGGCGCCGAAGACTGCCGCTCGAGCGAGGACGGGCACGAGATCAGCTGCGCGCCCGATGACCTCGCCGCGGTCCGCGACGCGCTCGAGGCGCGGCTTGGCCCGCCCGACCCCGCCGCCAATCCGCGCCTGCGCTCGGCCCTGCAGGCGGCGCGCGCGGCCAACGTACCCAAGGACAATATCGAGCGCGCGATCCACCGTGCGAGCGGCGCCGACGGCGAGACGTACGAGGAGGTCCGCTACGAGGGCTACGGCCCGGGCGGGGTCGCGCTGATCGTCGAGACGCTGACCGACAACCGCAACCGGACCGCGGCCGAGGTCCGCGCTGCCTTCACCAAGCTCGGCGGCACGCTCGGCGAGACCGGCAGCGTCAGCTTCCAGTTCGATCGGGTCGGCGAGATCCGCTATCCCGCCGACGCGGCCGACCCCGACGCGATGCTCGAAGCCGCGATCGAGGCCGGCGCCGAGGATTGCCAGTCCTCGGAGGATGGCCACGAGATCATGTGCGCCCCGGAGGACCTGGGGGCCGTCCGCGAGGCGCTCGAAACCCGGCTAGGACCGCCCGAGAGCGCACGGCTCGCCTGGCGGCCGCAGGTCGTCGTGCCGGTCGGTCCCGACCAGGCCGACACGCTGTTCAAGCTGCTCGAGACCCTCGACGACAACGACGACGTCCAACGGGTGACCGCGAACTTCGAGGTCGACGACGAGGTGCTCGAGCGGCTGTCCGCCTGATGCGCCTGCTGGGGCTCGATCCCGGGCTGCAGCGCACTGGCTGGGGCGTGATCGAGGCGCACGGGAACAAGCTGCGCTTCCTGGCCGCGGGGATCGTCGTGACCGCTGCCGGCGACGATCTGGCCGCGCGCCTGGACGCGCTCTATCGCGGCCTGAGCGCGGTCGTGAGACAGCATCTCCCGGCCGCCGCCGCGGTGGAGGAGACGGTCGTCAACCGCAATGCAGGGTCCTCGCTCAAGCTCGGCCACGCGCGCGGGGTCGTGCTGCTGGCCGCGGCGCACGCCGGGCTGGCGGTCACCGAATACGCGTCCAAGACGGTCAAGCGCACCGTGGTCGGCACCGGCGCCGCCGACAAGCGCCAGGTCGCGATGATGGTCCGCACGCTGCTGCCGGCGAGCGGCGCGCTCGGCGCCGATGCCGCCGATGCGCTGGCGGTCGCGCTCTGCCATGCTCATCATCAGGCGAGCCGCGAGCGTCTGGCGCTGGCTCTGGCGGCGGCCGGGCCGCGGCCGTGATCGCGCGCCTGCGCGGCCGGTTGGACAGCATCGGCGAGGACCAGGCGGTCATCGACGTCGGCGGGGTCGGCTATCTGGTGGTCTGCCCGGCGCGCACGTTGGCCGCGCTGCCGTCCCCGGGCGAAGCGGTCGACATACATGTCGAGACCCAGGTCCGGGCCGAGAGCATCACGCTCTACGGTTTTCGCGACCCGGCCGAGCGCGCCTGGTTCCGTCTGCTCCAGACCGTCCAGGGGGTGGGCGCCAGGGTGGCGCTCGGCGTGCTGTCGGTGCTGACCCCGGATCAGCTCGCGCGCGCGGTCGCCGCCCAGGACAAGGCGGCGCTGACCCGGGCAAGCGGCGTCGGCCCGCGGCTCGCGGCCCGGATCACGGCCGAGCTCCGCGACCGCCTGATCGATTTCCCCGCTCTCGGCGGCCCGACTGCCGGCGCCCCGCTCCCTGCCGCCAGTGCCGCCGCCGCCGATGCGCTCTCGGCGCTGATCAACCTCGGCTACGGCCGCGGCGAGGCCCAGGCCGCGATCGCGAAGGCCGCCGCCAGCCTCGGCGACAAGGCCCCGCTCGACGCGCTGATCCGCACCGGCCTCCAGGAGCTGACCGGGGCCTGAGGCTTTGATTTGGGCGCCGGTAATCGCGAGCCTTTCGCCCATCCCAGCTATCACGCTGGCAGGATTTACCCAAGACCAGGCGAAACCTCACATCATGATTTCTTTACGACTACGTCATCGACAAGGCCACGATCTAAGAACACACAGACCTCGTCATCAATCGAAATCGCTCCGCTGCAGACTCCGACTACCAGCGAATATACGCGTTGATCACCTCGCGGGCGGGGATTGCTACTTGCAGAGGGCAACGATCATCTTCGCACCGCGAGCACGATCACGATGCTTTTGCCAGGAGCGCCGGGTCCGGAAGGACTGCGGCGCGACGGTAGTCGATGTTCGCGATCCCTCATTGTGCTAAGCTTTGGAAATGAAGGAGCGCTTGGTAAGCCCAGAGGCGGGCGCCGGGGAAACGGAGCCGTCGCTGCGGCCGCAGCGTCTCGGCGAGTTCATCGGTCAGGCGCAGTTGCGGGCCAATCTCGGCGTGTTCATCGCGGCTGCCCGGCAGCGGCGGGAGGCGCTCGATCACGTGCTGCTGGCCGGGCCGCCGGGTCTCGGAAAAACCACGCTCGCGCAGATCATCGCGGCCGAGCTCGGGGTCGGCTTTCGGATGACCTCGGGGCCGGTGATCCTGCGTGCGGGCGATCTTGCCGCCCAGCTCACCAATCTGCAGCCGCGCGACGTGCTGTTCATCGACGAGATCCACAGGCTGAGCCCGGCCGTGGAGGAGATCCTCTACCCGGCGCTGGAGGAGTTCCAGCTCGACCTGATGATCGGCGAGGGGCCGGCGGCGCGCTCGATCCGGATCGATCTGTCGCCGTTCACGCTGATTGGGGCGACCACGCGCACGGGCCTGCTGACCACGCCGTTGCGCGACCGCTTCGGCATCCACTCGCGGCTCAACTTCTACGACCACGGCGAGCTCGAGCAGATCGTGACCCGGGGGGCTGCGATCCTGGGCCTCGCGCTGACCGGTGAGGGGGCCGCCGAGATCGCGCGCCGGGCGCGCGGCACGCCCCGGGTCGCGATGCGCCTGTTGCGGCGGGTGCGCGACTTCGCGCTGGTTGCGGGGCAGGGCGGGGTCGACGCAGGGCTCGCCGACCGGGCGCTGACCCGCCTGGAGGTCGACCAGATCGGGCTGGATGCGCTGGACCGCCGCTTTCTCGCCTGCATCGCCCGCAATTACGGCGGCGGCCCGGTCGGGGTCGACACGCTCGCGGCAGCACTCTCCGAGCAGCGCGACACGCTGGAGGAGGTGGTCGAGCCGTATCTGCTGCAGCAGGGCCTGTTGCAGCGGACCCCGCGCGGCCGCCTGCTGACCCGTCTCGCCTGGCAGCACCTCGGCCTGCAGCCGCCGCCCGCGCAGGACGCCCAGGCGGGACTGTTCGATGACCCCGATCCCGCCGATGACTGAGGCGGGCCGGATCGAAGCCGGCGTCCATCGCCTGCCGCTCCGGGTCTACTACGAGGACACGGACGCGGCCGGCATCGTCTATCACGCCAATCATCTGAAGTTCGCCGAGCGGGCGCGGACCGAGATGCTGCGCTGCCTCGGGCTCGACCATGGCACGCTGCGCGAGCGCCTGGGCCTGGTCTTCACGGTCCGCCGCTGCCTTGCCGACTACATCGCGCCGGCGCGCCTCGACGACCGCCTTCTGATCGAGACGCGGCTGGTCCGCGAGGGTGGCGCCTCGCTCGATCTCGAGCAGCGCGTGACCCGGGCCGGCCGGCTGCTCGTCCGCCTGGAGCTGCGGCTCGCTCTGGTCTCGGCCGGGCTGCGCGCGGCGCGCCTGCCGGCCGAGCTGCGCGCCGCACTGGCCCCGCTCGGCGGCGCTCGCGGCCGGCATCGCGCTTGACAGCCGGCAGCGAAGCGGGTTTCTGCTGCCGCCAACCGCTCGTCCGGCGGTACAACGGCCATCGTTGGTCTCGGGCCGTGCACTGCCTATCTGATAGCGCAACTTAGGGCCGCCGGGCGGCCGTGGCTCAGAATAGGATTGCGCAATGGAAGACAACGCCGTCACCGCCCTGCGGCTTGCCGGTGATCAGGCGGTCGGCTTTGGCCTGTGGTCGCTGGTCACCCAGGCGGACCCGGTGGTCAAGGTGGTCCTGGCGATTCTGCTGCTGGCCTCGATCTGGTCCTGGACCGTGATTTTCGACAAGACCTTCCGGATCGGGCGCCTGCGACGCAAGGCGCGCGCCTTCGAGCGAGCCTTCTGGTCGGGCGCGCCGCTCGACGAGCTCTACCGGCGTCTCGGCCGGGAGGCCGATCACCCGATGGCGATGCTGTTCGCGGCCGCCATGGAGGAATGGCGGGATTCGCCGCGACCGCCGGCGAGCAGCGGCGCGCGCGCGTTGCTCGAGCGGATCGGCAAGGTCATGATGCTGACCCTCGAGCGCGAGCTCGAGGTGCTTGAGCGCTATCTGAGCTCGCTGGCCACGATCGGGTCGACCGCGCCGTTCGTCGGCCTGTTCGGCACCGTCTGGGGGATCATGAACAGCTTCCAGTCGATCGCGCTGACCAAGAACACGACATTGGCCGTGGTCGCGCCCGGGATCGCCGAGGCCCTGCTCGCGACCGCGCTCGGCCTGATCGCGGCGATCCCGGCGGTGGTCGCCTACAACAAGCTCTCGGGCGACCTCGACCGCTACGCCAACCGGGTCACGAGCTTTGCCGACGAGTTCACCGTGGTTCTCTCGCGCGAACTCGAGACCGGCCGTGCGCCGGGCATGGACAGCAGCCGAGCGGCGTGAGGCCGATGCAGGTGTAGTCCGATGCCGATCAGCCATCCGGCCGAGGCGCCGCAGCGGGTCTCGCGCCGGCACCGCCGGCAACCGATGTCGGCGATCAACGTCACGCCATTCGTCGACGTGATGTTGGTGCTGCTGATCGTGTTCATGGTCACGGCACCCCTGCTCACCGTCGGCGTCAGCGTCGATCTGCCCAAGACCACGAGCTCGCCGCTGCCGGGCCAGGACGAGCCGCTGAGCGTGACCGTGGACCACGACGGCAAGGTCTATCTCCAGGACAGCCTGCTCTCGGTCGACGAGCTCGGGCCCAGGCTGCGCGCGATCAGCGAGCGCAAGCCGGATGCGCGGGTGTTCGTGCGCGGCGACAAGGTGATCGACTACGGTCGGGTGATGCAGGTGGTCGGCGCGATTCACGCGGCCGGCTTCAGCAAGGTCGCGCTGGTGACCGAATTCGATGAGAAGGCACATTGAGCGTACGGCCGGTGCCGCGCCCGTGACCGATCGGGTCTGAGCCCATGGCCCGGGCCTGGCTGTTCTCCTCGTTGTTGCACGTGGCGCTGGTCGCCCTGCTGTATTTCGGTCTGCCGAGCCTGAACCGGCCGCCGCCGGCGATCGAAGAGGCGATCACGGTCGAGCTGGTCAACCAGGCGCCGGAGGCCGAGCGCAAGCCGCCGGCTCCGGCGCCGGCGGCGACCGCGCCGGCGCCCGAGCAGCGCGCCGCGAGCCCGAAGCCGCCTTCCCAGCCGAAGGTCGAGCCCAAGCCAGCGCCCGCGCCTCAGCAGGCCCAGAAGCCGCCGGAGCCCAGACCCGAGCCGCCGCCACCACCCCCGGCCATTCATCCCGAGCCGCCCAAGCCCGAGCTCGCCGAGCTCCAGCCGAAGCCCACCGAACCGGAGCCGAAGCCCGCACCGCCGCCGCCACCGCAAGCCGTGAAGCCGGCGCCCGAACCGGAACCGGCGCCCACGCCCGAGATCGCGAAGCCCGAGCCCGCGCCACCGCCCCCGGCGGTCCAGCCCAAGCCGGTGCCGCCGCCGGTCCCGCCCGAGGTCCAGCCGAAGCCTGAGCCGCCGCCGGTGCCCAAGCCGGAGATCGCGAAGCCGCAGCCGGAGCCGAAACCGGCGCCCAAACCCGAACCGCCGCCCCCGGCCCAGCCGCCGACGCCCAAGCCGCAGCCCAAGCCGGCGCCGCCCCAGGTCGCCGAGGCGACGCCACCGCCTGCCGTCAAGCCGGCGCCGGCGCAGCCCCAGGAGGATCCGTTCGCGGCGCTGCTCAAGAGCGTCGAGCAGCTCGACCGGCGCGTCCAGGGCGACACCCCGCAGACCGGCCAGGGGCGCGTCGCCGCTGCCGATGGCAAGGCGCGCAGCGCCCTCGGCGAGGCCCAGCTCAGCTTCAGCGAGATCGACGCGCTGCGGCGCCAGATCGGCGGCTGCTGGACGCTCCCAGTCGGCATCGAGGGCATCGACGACATGATCGTGCAGCTGCGCATCGAGGTCCGGCCGGACCGCACCGTGCAGAGCGTCACGATCGAGGATCAGGCCCGGCTCGGGCGCGATCCGACCTTCCGGGCGGTCGCCGAGAGCGCGCGGCGCGCGGTCGACCGATGCAGCCCACTCACCCTGCCGCCGGGAAAATACGCGCTATGGCGCGACATTCACTTGAATTTCCGCGCCCAGGACGCGATCAACGGGTGATGCGCCGGACGCCCTGGAAATCGCTTTTCGGTCTGCTCGGCCTGACCCTGTCGAGCCTGGTCCTTCTATCGAGGCCAGCCGGCGCGGTGCTCGAGCTCGACATCACCCAGGGCATCGTCGAGCCGCTGCCGATCGCGATCAGCGAGCTCTACGGCGCGACGCCGGCGGCGCAGCAGCGCGGCCGTGACATCGCCGACGTGGTCAGCGCCGACCTCGAGCGCTCGGGGCTGTTCCGGCCGATCGACCGCCGCGCCTTCATCCAGTCGCCCGAGCAGCTGCAAGCCCTGCCCCGCTTCGCCGACTGGCGCCAGATCAACGCTCAGGCGCTGATCACCGGGACCGTCGAAGGCGGCGAGGAGGGCGGCAACCTGGCGGTCGAGTTCCGGCTCTGGGATGTGTTCGCCGGCGTCCAGATGCGCGGCCTGCGCCTTGCGACCGCGACCGAGAACTGGCGGCGGGTGGCGCACCAGATCGCCGATGCGGTCTACGAGCGCATCACTGGCGAGGGCGGCTATTTCGACAGCCGGATCGTCTACATCGCCGAGAGCGGGCCGGCGACCGACCGGGTCAAGCGCGTCGCGATCATGGACCAGGACGGCGCCAACCATCGCTTCCTGACCAACGGCGCCGATCTGGTCCTGACGCCCCGCTTCAAGCCGGATGCCAAGCGCATCGCCTTCATGGCCTATCACGGCCTGGTGCCGCAGGTTTACGAGCTCGACATCGCTGACAGCCGGCAGCGCAAGCTCGGCGACTTCGCCGGCATGACCTTCGCGCCGAATTTCAGCCCCGACGGCCGGCTGTTGCTGATGTCGCTCGCCGAACGAGGCAATTCCGACATCTACAGCCTCGATCTCGGGACCAATCTGCAGCGGCGGTTGACCAGCGATCCCTCGATCGATACCTCGCCGTCGTTCGCCCCCGACGGCCGGCGCCTGGTGTTCAACTCGGATCGCGCCGGCACCCCCGAGCTCTACGTGATGAACCTCGACGGCAGCGGCGTGCAGCGGATCAGCTTCGGCACCGGCCGCTACGGCAGTCCGGCCTGGTCGCCGCGCGGCGACCTGATCGCCTTCACGAAGATCCAGGGCGGGCTGTTCCACATCGGCGTGATGCGCCCGGACGGCAGCGACGAGCGCCTGTTGACCCAGAGCACGCTCGACGAGAGCCCGACCTGGTCACCCAACGGCAGGGTGATTCTGTTCGCCCGTGAGAACTACCAGACGAACCATTCGCATCTGGTCAGCGTCGACGTCACCGGCTACAACGAGCGCGAGGTGCCGACCCCGCTCGATGCCTCGGATCCCGACTGGTCCAACCTGGTGCCGTGAACTCGCGATCGGACCCGACCTGATTGATCTTGCCCCCGATCAAACCTAGGATGTCCGCGACCTCGTCTGCCGCGGTCGGGAGCCCGGATCGCGGCCGGGCCGGCGCCGTCTCAGCGGCCCGCGCGGCGGGCCGCTTGGCGACATGGAGCCTTCGATGATCGCAACCGCAGCCCGGATGGGCGCCGTTCTGATGATGGCCGCGGCCTTGGCCTGGCTCGCCGGTTGCGCGTCATCCGACGAGGCGCCGGGTGCCGCGGGCAAGGGCGGCGGCGCGGGCGCCCACGGCGGCGCCGGCGCCGGGATCTCGAGCTCGGAGCTGAAGGGCCAGGCGCAACCGGGCACCCAGCAGGACCTCGAGGTCAGCGTCGGCGACCGCGTGTTCTTCGACTACGACAGCTCGGTGCTGAGCCCGACCGCGACCCAGACGCTCGACAAACAGGCCGCCTGGCTGAAGCGCTACCCGAACGTGATCGTCACGATCGAGGGGCATACCGACGAGCGCGGTACCCGCGAATACAACCTCGCCCTCGGCGACCGCCGCGCCAACGCGGTCAAGAACTACCTGGTCGCGCTGCAAGTTCCCTCGGACCGCCTGCTCACGATCTCCTACGGCGAGGAGCGGCCGGTCGATCCCGGCCATGACGAGGCGGCGTGGGCGAAGAACCGGCGCGCGGTCACGGTCGTCACCACCACGCAGTGATGTCTGCTCGACCATCGATCGCTGGTCGCGCGACCGCTCTCCGGATCGGGGTCGGGCTCGCCTTGCTCGGCGCCCCGAGCCCGCCGGCGGGCGCCGAACTGCCGGCGCTCGCGGGCGAGATCGAGGCGTTGCGCCTTCAGGTCGCCGGCCTGCAGCGGGTCGAGCCCGCCCAGGCGACCGAGCAGGGGCGGCTCGCCCAGTACGAGGTCCGGCTCGGGCAGCTCGAGGAAGAGCTGCGCCGCCTCACCGGCCGAGTGGAGCAGCTCGAGCACGACCAGCGCACGCTCGAAAGCCGGTTCGACCAGCTGGTCGGCGATCTCGACCAAAGGCTCCGGTCGATCGAGCAGGGCGCGCCCGCCGGCAAGCCGCTCGCGGCGGTGGCGCCCGAGCCCCGGCCGGCCCCTGCGCCGACCCCGACACCGCCGCCGGCCGCCCCGGCGAGCAACCTCGGCGCGCCGCCCCAGGACCTCGGCCAGATCCCGAAGAACGCGGTCAGCGGTCTGCCGCGGTCCGCGCCCGCGCCGCTTGCGCCGCCGCCGGCGGTCGCGCCGGCCCCGGTCGCGCCGCCGTCAACCGCCGCCCTGTCCGCCGACCAGCAGTACGAGACCGCGATGGAGCTGCTGCGCGCCGGCGACTATGCCGGCGCCGAGACCGCGCTGCAGGCGTTCCTGACGCAACACCCGGACAACCAGCTGAACGCCAACGCCGCCTACTGGCTGGCCGAGACCTACTACGTGCGCAAGAATTACGCCGCGGCGGCGGCCGCCTTCGCGCGCAACTACCGCACCTATGGCAAGAACTCGGCCAAGGCGGCGGACAATCTGCTCAAGCTCGGAATGTCGCTCCAGGGCCTGGGCGAGAGGGACAAGGCCTGCCTGTCCTACACCGAGCTGGCCAAGGAGTTCCCTGACGCGCCCGCTCACATCCAGGAGGCGGTGGCACGCGAGCGCGCACGCGCCGAATGTGCCTGATCCGGACGCGACCGCGGTCGGCGAGGCGGAGTTTGCGAGGTTAATGGCGGCGCTCGGGCCATTCGAGGCGCGGCCGCGGCTCGCGGTTGCGGTCTCGGGCGGGCCCGACAGCCTGGCGCTCTGCCTGCTGGCCGACCGCTGGGCGCGGCGGCGGGGCGGCGCGGTCACCGGCCTGATCGTCGACCATGGCCTGCGCCCGGAATCCGCGGACGAGGCCCGCCAGACCGCCGCCTGGCTGGCAGCGCGCGAGATCGCGTCGCAGGTCCTGACCTGGTCCGGCGCCAAGCCTGCGGTCGGCATCCAGGCCGCGGCCCGGAGCGCCCGCTATCGGCTGCTTGGCGCCTGGTGTCGGGCCGCGGGCGTGCTCCACCTCCTGGTCGCGCAGCACCAGGACGATCAGGCGGAGACCGTGGCGCTCCGGCTGGACCGTGCCAGCGGCCCCGACGGGCTCGCGGGCATGGCGGCCGTCCGCGAGCTGCCGGGCCTGCGGCTGCTCCGGCCACTGCTCGGCGTGCCCAAGGCGGCGTTGCGCGCCGTGCTCGAGGCCGAACGCCAGCGCTGGCTCGAGGATCCCAGCAACCGGGCGCCGGGGTTCGCGCGCGCCCGGCTGCGCGCAGGCCCGGGCCTCGACATCGGAGCCCTCACCCGACTGGCGGGCGCGCAAGGCGCCGCCCGTCGCGCATTGGACGCCGCGGTCGCAGCCTGGCTGGCGCAGCATGTGCGCATGTCGCCGCATGGTTTCGTGCTGATGATGCAGGCAGCGCTCGCCGCAGCGCCGGCGGATATCGCCAGGCGGGCTCTGGAGCAGACGCTGCTCGCCGTCGGCGGCCGGCCGTATCCGCCGCGCCGGCCCCGGCTCGACCGGCTGCTGCAGGAGCTGCGCGCCGCCGGCCACCGCTTCGCCGGGCGCACCCTCGGGGGCTGCCGGCTGCTGGTTCGAGGCGACCGCCTGCTGGTCTGTCGCGAGGCGGGCCAGATCGCGCACGCGCTCGAGCCCGAGGCCGGCGCATGGCGGCTCTGGGACGGGCGCTTCGCGATCGGCGCGAGCGGGGAGCTCGGCGGCCTCTCGGTGCGGGCGATCGGCGCCGCGGGCGGGCGGCAGCGGGCCGGGCTCGAGCCCGCGAGCCTCGTGCGGCCGGCGCCTTCGGTGCCGGCGGTGGTCGGCCCGAGCCTGCCCGGGGTCTGGCTGGGCGAGCGGCTGCTCGCGGTGCCGACGCTCGGCCTGATGGTCCCGGGCGAGGTCGGGCGGTTCAGGATTTCGGCCCGCTTTCGCCCATGCCATCCGCTCGCCGGCGCGCCGTTCGCGGGCGGCCCCAGCGCATGAGACGGCGCCCGAGGCGGGGGCGCTTGCTGCGTAGGACCTTTGCTTCGGGCCGCGGATAGCTTATGTTAATCCAATCGAATGCAGGGCTCGCATGGCGCCTCGGGAGCCGGGTCGCTGGCGGGCGCGGCCAACGGGGCTCCACCGCGGCGAGGCAGCTGGGTGAACAACTTTACCAAGAACTTGGCGCTCTGGGTCATCATCGGCCTGCTGTTGATCGCGCTGTTCAACCTGTTTCAGAACCCGTCCGGCCGGGGCCCGCAGGCCAATCTCGCGTTTTCCGATTTTCTCGCCGAGGTCGACAACGGCCGCGTGCGCGACGTGACCATCCAGGGCAACACGATCACCGGCCACTTCTCCGACGGCCGCTCGTTCAGCACCTACGCGCCCGAGGACCCGAACCTGGTCAGCCGCCTGTCGGATCGGGGCGTGCGGATCACCGCGGCGCCGGTCGACGATAGCATGCCGTCGTTGCTGGGCGTGCTCGTCTCCTGGTTCCCGATGCTGCTCCTGATCGGCGTCTGGATCTTCTTCATGCGCCAGATGCAATCGGGCGGCGGCAAGGCGATGGGCTTCGGCAAATCGCGCGCGCGGCTTCTGACCGAGAAGCACGGCCGGGTCACCTTCAACGACGTCGCCGGCATCGACGAGGCGAAGGAGGAGCTGCAGGAGGTCGTCGAGTTCCTCAAGAACCCGCAGAAGTTCCAGCAGGTCGGCGGCCGGATTCCCAAGGGCGTCCTGCTCGTGGGTCCCCCCGGCACCGGCAAGACGCTGCTCGCGCGGGCGATCGCCGGCGAGGCGAACGTGCCGTTCTTCACGATCTCCGGCTCGGATTTCGTCGAGATGTTCGTGGGCGTGGGCGCCTCGCGCGTACGCGACATGTTCGAGCAGGCCAAGTAGCACGCGCCTTGCATCGTGTTCATCGATGAGATCGACGCGGTCGGCCGGCACCGGGGCGCCGGGCTCGGCGGCGGCAATGACGAGCGCGAGCAGACGCTGAACCAGCTCCTGGTCGAGATGGACGGCTTCGAGGCCAACGAGGGCGTGATCCTGATCGCCGCGACCAACCGGCCGGACGTGCTCGACCCGGCGCTGCTGCGGCCCGGCCGCTTCGACCGTCAGGTCGTCGTTCCCAACCCCGATGTGCTCGGGCGCGAGAAGATCCTGCAGGTCCACATGAAGAAGGTCCGGGTCGGGCCCGACGTCGACCCCAAGGTGATCGCGCGCGGTACCCCGGGATTCTCGGGCGCCGACCTCGCCAACATCGTCAACGAGGCGGCCCTGCTGGCCGCCCGGGTCGGCAAGCGCATGGTCAACATGGTCGACTTCGAGGCGGCCAAGGACAAGGTCATGATGGGCGCCGAGCGGCGCTCGATGGTCATGACCGAGGAGGAGAAGAGGCTCACCGCCTATCACGAATCGGGCCACGCGCTGGTCGGCTTCTTCTCGCCGGCTTCCGACCCGATCCACAAGGCGACCATCATCCCGCGCGGCCGCGCGCTGGGCATGGTCATGCGCCTGCCCGAGGGTGACCGGATTTCCGTCTCGCGCGAGAAGCTGAACGCCGACATCGCGGTCGCGATGGGCGGCCGGGTGGCCGAGGAGCTGATCTTCGGCCACGAGAAAGTCACGGCCGGCGCCGCCTCGGACATCGAGCAGGCGACCAAGATCGCGCGCCACATGGTCACCCAGTGGGGCATGAGCGACAAGCTCGGACCGATGGCCTACGGCGAGAATCAGCAGGAGGTGTTCCTCGGGCACTCGATCACGCAGACCAAGAACGTCTCCGAATCGACCGCCCAGCTCATCGACGCCGAGATCCGTCGCCTGGTCGAGGCCGGCTTCGACACGGCGCGGACGATCATCGCCCAGAACCTCGAGCGGCTGCACGACCTCGCCAACGCGCTGCTCGAGCACGAGACCCTGACCGGCGAGGAGGTCGGTGCGGTGCTGCGCGGCGAGCCGGTCCCGAAGTCCTCGCCGCCGCACGAGCCGCCGAGCGCGGCGGCGCCGAGCGGCAGCGCGAAGCCCGCCTCGACCGCGTCCCTGGCGGCCTCGCCCCGCAGCACGCCGAGAGGTCT
>DATAOG010000208.1:0-5062 GCA_036265855.1 Geminicoccaceae bacterium
CCGGTGATCGAGGCGTGCGCCCGATGCGCGGCCGAGAAGGCATCGTCGACGTAAAGCTCGCCCGGGCGCGCCAGCGCATCGGCGAAGGCGGGGTCGTTCTTCTCCTCACCCGGATGGAAGCGGAGGTTCTCGAGCAACAGCACGGCGCCCGGCTTCAGAGCCGCGACCGCGCGCTCCGCGGCCTCGCCGATGCAGTCCTCGGCGAATCCGACCGGAATGCCGCCCAGTGCCTCGCTGAGCGGCCGGCAGAGCGGCCGGAGCGACATCGAGCTCTCGCGCTTGCCCTTGGGCCGGCCGAAATGGGCCAGCACCACCACCTTGGCCTTCTTCTCGACCAGCTCCCTGACGGTCGGCACCGAGCGCTCGATCCGGCTCTTGTCGGTGACCTCGCCGCCCTGCATCGGCACATTCAGGTCGAGCCGGACCAGCACCGTCCGGCCTTCGACCTCGAGATCGTCCAGCTTGCGCAGGCTGGTCATTTTCGGCCGCCCCTGCCTCAGAGACCGCCCAGGATCGCCGCGATGTCGTTCATCCGGCAGGAGAAGCCCCATTCGTTGTCGTACCAGGAGGCAACCCGTACCAGCCTGCCTTCGAGCACCTTGGTCGCCGACAGATCGACCGTCGAGCTGTGGCTGTCGCCGTTGAAGTCGACCGAGACCAAAGGCTCGGTATGACAGCCGAGCACGCCTTCCATCGGCCCCTCGGCTGCTGCCCGCACCGCCTGATTGATCTCCTCGGCCGAGGTCTCGCGCCTGGGCACGAACGTGAAGTCGACGATCGAGACGTTGGGCGTCGGCACCCGGAAGGCGACGCCGTCGAGCTTGCCCTTGAGCGCCGGCAGAACCAGGCCCACCGCGCGCGCCGCCCCGGTCGAGGTCGGGATCATCGACATGGTCGCGGCCCGCGCCCGGTGCAGGTCCTTGTGGAACACATCCAGCAGATTCTGGTCGTTGGTGAACGAGTGGATCGTGGTCATGTGGCCGCGCTCGATGCCGACCGCGTCCTGCACGACCTTGGCGACCGGGGCCAGGCAGTTGGTCGTGCAGGACGCGTTCGAGATCACCTGATGGCTCGATTTCAGCTGCTCGTGGTTGACCTTGTAGCAGACCGTGATGTCGGCGCCCTCCGAGGGCGCCGAGACCAGCACCTTACGGGCGCCCGCCTCGAGATGGCGGGCGGCGGCGTCGCGCTTGGTGAAGATGCCGGTGCATTCCATCACGACGTCGACCTCGAGGGCGCGCCAGGGCAGCTTCGTGACCTCGCGCTCGGCCAAAACCTTGATCGGCCCGGTGCCGCACTCCAGCGTGTCGCCCTCGAGCTGCACCCGGCCTGGAAAGCGGCCGTGCACCGAGTCGTACTTCAAGAGATGCGCGTTGGTGGCGGGCGGCGCCAGGTCGTTGACCGCCACGACCTCGATGTCGCTCCGGCCCTCCTCGACGATCGCGCGCAGCACGTTACGGCCGATCCGGCCGAAGCCGTTGATCGCTACACGGACGCTCACGGACTCTCCTCCTCAGCTCGTGGTCTGCGGGGCAGCTACAGCCGCTTACGGACCAGCTCCACGATCCGCTCCGGCGTGATGCCGAAATGCTTGTAGAGCTCCTGATAAGGCGCCGAGGCGCCGAACCCGGTCATGCCGATCACGTCGGCCTCGCGCTCGACGTAACGCGTCCAGCCGAAGGGCGCCGCCGCCTCGACCGCCATCCTGAGGCCCTCGCCCAGAATTTCCTTGCGATAGGTCAAATCCTGCTGCTCGAACAGCTCCCAGCATGGCATTGAGACCACGGCGCAGCCGACGCCCTCGGCCTGCAGACGCGTGCGCGCCTCGACCGCGAGCGCCACTTCGGAGCCGGTCGCGAGCAGTGTCACCGCCCGCCGGCCCTCGGCCTCGGCGAGCACATAGGCGCCCTGCGCGGAGCGATTGGCTTCCTCGAAGGTCGTGCGCAGCGCCGGCAGGTTCTGCCGCGACAGGACCAGTGCTGAGGGCCCGTCCGCCCGCGCGAGCGCCAGCACCCAGCACTCGGCGGTCTCGATCGCGTCCGCCGGGCGGAACACGAAAAGGTTCGGCATCGCCCGCAACGCCGCCAGATGCTCAATCGGCTGATGAGTCGGGCCGTCCTCGCCGAGCCCGATCGAATCGTGGGTGAAGACCAGGATCACCCGCTGGCGCATCAGCGCGGCGAGCCGGATCGACGGCCGGCAGTAGTCGGAGAACACGAGGAACGTACCGCCGTAAGGGATGATCCCGCGATGCAGCGCCATGCCGTTCATCGCCGCGACCATGCCGTGCTCGCGGATGCCGTAGTTCAGAAAGCGACCGCCCGGGTTCTCGGCCGTGATCACCTCGGTCGCCTTGGTCTTGGTGTTGACCGAGTGATTGAGGTCGGCAGCACCGCCGACCATCTCGGGCACCGCCGCAGTCAAGACCTCGAGCACCTCGTGGCTCGCCTTGCGGGTCGCCCAGGTCGGCCGCTCCTCGGCAAGCCTCCGCTTGTGCTCCACCAGCAACCGGTCCAGCCCCTTCGGCAGCGCCGCCGCCTGAATCCGCTCGAACTCGCTGCGGACCGGGCCTTCCGTAGCGGTCAGGCGCGCCGCCCAGGCTTCCCGGATCGGAGCGCCGCGCCGGCCGATCGCGCGCCAGGCGGCGAGCATGGGCTCGGGAATCTCGAACGGCGGATAGGGCCAGCCGAGCTTCTCGCGCGCGCCCGCGACCTCCTCGGCGCCCAGCGGCGAGCCGTGGGTCGCGGCCGTCCCAGCCTTGGTCGGAGCGCCGTAGCCGATGATCGTCCGGCAGGCGATCAGCGTCGGCCGGTCCGCGTTCTGCGCCTCGGCGAGCGCGGCCTCGACCGCCGTCGGATCGTGGCCGTCGATCCGGAGGGCGCGCCAGCCATAGGCGGTGAAGCGGCCGAGCTGGTCGTCGGACACCGAGAGCTCGCTCGCGCCGTCGATCGTGACGTGGTTGTCGTCGAACAGCACGATCAGTCGCTCGAGGCGCTGATGCCCGGCGAGCGAGCAGGCCTCGTGGCTGACGCCCTCCATCAGATCGCCGTCGCTCGCGATCACGTAGATGCGGTGGTCGACCAGGTCGGCGCCGAAGCGGGCGCGCAGCTGCCGCTCGGCGAGCGCCATGCCGACCGCGTTGCCGATCCCCTGACCGAGCGGGCCCGTGGTGGTCTCGATGCCGGGAGCATGGCCGTGCTCGGGATGGCCTGCGGTGCGCGACCCGAGCTGCCGGAAGCGCTTCAGCTGTCCGATATCCATGTCCGGATAGCCGGTCAGGTAGAGCAGCGCGTAGAGCAGCATCGAGCCGTGACCCGCCGACAGCACGAAGCGGTCACGATCGGGCCAGTCAGGGGCTGCCGCATCGAACTTCAGGAATTTGCCGAACAGCGAGGTCGCCACGTCGGCCATGCCCATGGGTAGCCCGGGATGGCCGGAGTTGGCGGCCTGCACGGCGTCCATCGCGAGCGCCCGGATCGCGTTGGCAAGATCGCGCTGGTGTGGCGCGCCGGAGGCAGGATTTGGAGCGGTCATGATGTCGGGTCGCCGGATCTCGGTGGCGGGCGCGGCGCCGCCCGCAGGCGTTGCCGGTCACCCGGCCAGTTGCCGCGAGCGTGGCCGATCCGCGGCAAAAATCAACCCGAATCTCCGCCAGAGCCAGCGATCCGGACGCGCGCGCGAGTTGACGCGCACGACGGCTTGTGTCAGGGTTACGAGCTAACCGATTGTTTCCTGGGGCTATTGTTTTCCTGGGGCGAAGTCGGGGGATCGACGGAGCGGCCATGTCGCAACTGGAGGCCGCGCAGCGGCATCTGACTCGCGCCCTCAAGCGGCTCGAGGCCGCCTTGGAGCGCCGTTTGACCCAGTCCGGCGCCGGTCTGGGGGTCTCGGATCCCAGGGCGCCTGCGGATGTCAACGCCGAACGCGACGAGCTCGTGCGTAACCTCGCGATGCTGCATGAGCAATGCGATCGTCTGAGCGTCGCGCTGAGCGAGGCCCAGCACGACAACCGCACGCTCCGCGAGATGAACGGTCAGATCGGCCGGCGGCTCGAAGGCTCGATCGCCGAGCTCGACCGCCTGCTCGGGAGCTAGCCCATGGCGACGGTCGAGGTCAGCGTCAATGGTCGCCGGCATATGGTCCAGTGCGGCGAGGGCGAGGAGGCCCGGGTCCGCCAGCTGGCATCCTACGTCGACCGGCGGGTGAGCGATCTTGCGCGCGGCCAGACTCAGGTCGGCGATGCCCGGCTCCTGCTGATGGCCTCGCTCCTGGTCGCGGACGAGCTCTCCGACGCGTTCGAGGAGATCAAGCGCCTCAAGGCGGCGCTCGAAGGCCGGGCGAACGGTGTCGAGGAGCAGGCGGCCGCCGCGGTCGAGGCGGTCGCGCAGGAGCTCGAGTCTATTGCCGCCCAGCTGGAGAGGGCCTAACTAACCGGATGCGGGTGCTGCCTGGTGCGTTAGGCCCTCAGAACCCTGGGGCCAATATTCTCTGTACGGGAGCTGTCCCTGGCGCGGCCCTGGCCGCGTCACTACGGCGCCCACCTGCGAAGGCAGGCCACAGAGGACAGTAGCGGCCGACGGCCGAGGCGGCCCCGCGCCCTTCCTCATCACCGACCCTCTGCGAGCGCCTGGTTTGCCTGATCCCGATGACCGCGCCGACGATCTGATCCGGCGCAAGGCTGATCTGCGTGCCCGCATGCTGGTCAAGCGCGCAAGCATCGAGCCCGGGGTGGCCGCGGCCGCCGCGTCGGTGATTGCCGACCGGGTGCCGGAGCTGGTCGCGCCCGAAGCCGCAGTCGTCGCCGCCTATTGGCCCCTGCCGGGCGAGCTCGATCCCCGTCCCGCCCTGGAGCGGCTGGTCGCGCGCGGACATCGCCTGGCGCTGCCCCGGATGCAGGCCAAGACGCTGCCACTCGCGTTCCACACCTGGGACCGGGACCAGCCCCTGATCCGGGGCGGCTTCGCGGTCATGCAGCCGGACCCGGCGGCGCCGGCGGCGATTCCCGACGTGGTCCTGGTGCCGCTGCTCGCGTTCGATCGCAGGGGCTACCGCCTGGGCTACG
>DATAOG010000209.1:0-3864 GCA_036265855.1 Geminicoccaceae bacterium
CGACGCTCGCGCTGGTCCAGGGCGCCTGCTACGGCGGCGGGGTCGGCCTAGTCGCGTGCTGCGACATCGCGATCGCCTGCGAGTCCGCGAGCTTCGCGCTGACCGAGGTGCGCTTCGGCGTGGTCCCGGCGCCGATCGTGCCGCAGCTGTGCGCCGCGATCGGCGTGCGCCAGGCGCGCCGCTACGGCATCAGCGGCGAGCGCTTCGATGCCGACGAGGCCTGGCGGATCGGGCTCGTGCACGTGGTCTGCGCCGATGGCGATCTGGACGCCGCCGCGGCGCCGGTCATCGAGGCTCTGCTGCAGAGCGCGCCCGAGGCGGTTGCCGATGCCAAGCTCCTGTTCCTCGAGCAGGCGGGGCTCCTGCTCTCCGAGCAGGCGGTGCGGGCGCTCGCCTTTCACGCGGCGATCAAGCGCGCCTCGCCGGAGGCCGCCGAAGGGCTCGAGAGCTTCCAGGCCAAGCGCAGGCCCGCCTGGTATCCGGCCGGCTGAGCGATCGCTCAGGCCCCAGGGTCACCCTCGGCCTCGGCCGCGACCAGCCGCTCGACCACGTACTGGTAGCCCGCCATGTCGAACTTGCGCGCCAGCCCGCCAAAGGTCATCGAGCGGACCTTGCCGAACACCGGCCGCTCCGGCCACGGCCGGTCGTGCAGGCCGAAGGTCCAGGCAATGTTGGCGTAGGAGCTGGGATCGCGGCCGTCCAGGAAGTAGCGGTTGTTGAGCCGGAGCGCGGTCGCGTAGCCCTGTTCCGGCGTCCTCGACCACTCGAGAATCTTCTTCGCCCAGTACATCCGCATGTAGTTGTGCATGTAGCCGGTGTGCGTCATCTCGCGCATCGCCGCGTTCCAGTAGCGATCGTGGGTCTGCGCGCGCTCGAGCTCGAAAGCGTCGTAACTCTGCTCGCGCCGGTCTCGCGCATGCGCTGCGAGGCTCGCCCGCGCCCAGGCCGGCAGGCTGTCGTACCGGTCGTAACGGTCGTTGAAGAAGACGAAGTTGATCGCGAGCTCGCGCCGGACGATCAGCTCCTCGAGGAAGGCCGCGCGGTCGCGCGCGCCGGCGACGGCGGCTTCGCGCACCCGGAGCGCGATCTCGACCGGCGAGATCTGGCCGAAGTGCAGATAGGGGCTGAGCAGCGAGCCCTGCATCGCGGCGGGCTCGCTGCGGCGCTCCGCGTAGCCCTTGAGCCCGCCCTCGAGAAAGGCCGCGAGCCGCTCGCGAGCGACGCTGGTTCCGCCCTCGAAGCGCCGGACCGGCGGCACGCGATCGTCGAGCCCGAGCCGATCCAGGATCTTCTCCGGGTGGGCAAGATCGAGCTCGGATCGAAGCCCGGCTCGCCCTTGCTCGACCGCCAGCTCTTCAGGCGGGGTGAGCCACTGATCCCAGACCCGGTGCAGTTTCGGCCGCAGCGTGCGCGCCGCACTCTCCTCGCGATCGGAGGCCTGCTCGACCGGAACGACCACGTCGCCTTCGACCTCGACGACGGCGCAGGCCGCGGCCTCGGCGAGCGTGCTGCGCCACTGCCTCTGGTGCCGGAGGTAGCCACGGTCGCAGACCACGAGCGCGGCCTCCCGCGCGAGGCCGAGCGCGACTTGGTCCGGCGGGCCACGGCGGCCGACGAAGGCGATGCCGCGCGCAGCGAGCGCCTGCTCGACCTCGCGCAGGCCCTGGAGCATGAAGGCGTAGTGGCGCCGGTTGGCCTCGGGATAATCGGCCGAAAGGCCGAAGCCGACGACGACCGGCAGCCGCAGCCGGTTGGCTTCGCCGATCGCGTGCTCGAGCGCCGGGTTGCCGGCCGCCCGCTGCGACTGCTGCATCCAGTACAGCACGTAGGCCCCGCTCGCCGCGGGCCGCTGGTTCAGCGACCGCACGCGCCCGGCCGGGGTCATGCTGAAACGCTCCTGCCGCTCACGATCGCGAGGCGTCCGACGACGACCGGGATCCTACGGCGGTTGTTCGCGGTCAGTCATCGGCCGCGGCTTTGGCCTCGGCGACTGCCGGGACCTCGCTCCGGACCTGGGCGTGGTTCAGCATCGCGACCAGCGCGCTGCCGCCGATCACGTTGCCGGCAAGCACCGGGGCGAGATAGTGCAGCAGATAGGACGGCAGGCTCTGCTCGCCCGAGAGCACGAGGTAGAGCACGTCGACCGAGCCGGCGACGATATGGGCGAAGCCGCCGAGCGCCACGATGTAGGTGATCAAGAGGATCACGAACATCCGAGCCGAGCCGGCGCCCGGCAGTAGCCAGACCATCAGCGCGATCAGCCAGCCGGCGAGCACCGCCTTGACGAACAGGGCGCCAAGGGTGCCCTCGGCCGCGGCCCGGCCGAGCGCCAGGAAGTCCTGATGCAGGTTCGGCTCGAATGCCGGCGCGGCCGCGGCCAGCGCCGCGAACAGGCCGGCGCCGATCAGGTTGGCAACGAGGACCACGCCCCAGAGCCGGAGCAAGGCGATCAGGCTCGCCCGATCGCGCCGCGTCAGCACCGGGATCACCCCGGTCAGCGTGTTCTCGGTGAACAGCTGCTGCCGGCCGAGGACCACGATCAGAAAGCCGGTCGTGTAGCCGAAGCTGCCGATCAAGGGCCGCCAGGGCGCGTCCGGCAGGTGGTGGTTGAGCAGGCCCTCGACGACGAGGCTGAAGCCCATCGAGAGCCCGGCGGCGAGGCCCGACCAGGCGAGCGCGTGGACGTCGCGGCCGAGCTCCTCCTCGCCCTCCTCGCGGATGATCTCGTGCACCAGCGCCGCCTTGAGCCGGATGCTCTTGGCCATCAGGCGCCGCTCGGTCTCCGAGAGGTCCTCGCGTTCCTCGAACTCGGCGGGATCAGCCATCGGGGTCGAGCTCCGTATCGATCAGCGGCACGGGCGCGAGCCGGGCCAAGGTGCCACGCAAGGCCCGCTTCTGGCCGCCGCGGAAATCCGTCGGCAGACGACCACGCCCTGGCGCGAATCGCTCGCCGGTCAACGACCAGATAGGCCGGGCGGTCGGGGATCCCAACCTGCGCAGCCGCCGCCCGAGGACGTCCGGCGCATCGTGGACGCGCCGGCCGGGGTCGCGTAAGAGAGGCGATGTTCGAGCGCCTGCGGGCCAGCCACGGCCGGTGCGCAGCACGCCCGGGCCACGGTCGGCCATGAGACCGGATCGGCGGCGTCGAGCCGCTGCCCGGGAGGGAGCCTATGGTCAGAAGATGCGTGATCGCGGCCTTGGCTTGGCTCTTCCTCGGCGCGACCATCCCGCCGGTCGCCGCGGCGTCGGCCGAAGATCTCGAAACGATGGGCCGCATGGCGCTGCTGCTCGGCCGCGCGGTCGGCTGCGGCCTGGACACGCGGCGTGCGGTGGCGGCGATCAGCGCCTGGCTGGACCAGACCTTTCCGCCCGGGTCGGCCGAGCAGACGCGCTACCTGCAAGGGTTCGGCGCCGATGTCGAGCGGCACGCCAGGCAGCAGCAGAACGGCGAAAGCCCGGACAGCTGCGCCGAGGTCGCCGACGCGCTGAAGGCCGTGAACTGGTGATCGGGCCGGAGCGACCGCGGCGCCCCGACAACCATAAATCGAAACCCCTGCCCCGGCTCCCGGGAGTGCCGCGATCATTTCCCGGAACTTCGCCAATCGTCGGGGCGTTGTCCTGATGCTCGAGCTCAGCGCGCTCGCTGAGCGAGGGCCAGGGAGATCTCGTAATGGGCATGTTGGTCGAGGGCGTCTGGCGGGACGAGCATCCGCCTCGCGAGGACGGCCGCTTCGTCCGCGCGCAAACCCAGTTCCGCAGCTGGATCACCGAGGACGGCCGGCCCGGGCCAACCGGCTCGGGCGGGTTCAAGGCCGAAGCCGGGCGCTACCACCTCTACGTTTCGCTCGCCTGTCCCTGGGCGCA
>DATAOG010000210.1:0-5870 GCA_036265855.1 Geminicoccaceae bacterium
CAGATCATCCTGGAAGAGGACAGCAAGGGGCGGAACCTGTTGCCGATCAACTTCCTGCGCCAGCTGATCGGCTTCTACGACGACAGCCTGCGGGCGTTTCTGCCGCGCTACCTCGAGCTCAGCATGGAGAACTTCGCACGCAACCAGGCGCAGATCCGGCGCTACATCGAGGGCACGCTCGGCCGCTTCTTCCCGATCGGGCCGTTCGAGGACATGGCGCGGCAGAACATGGAGATCTTTCAGCGCGCGGCCACGATGTTCACGCCGCTCCCGGGCGCCGAAGGCAGCGCCAACTCCGAGCACGCGCGCTCGCCCGAGGGCCAGGCCGATCTGAATACGTCCACCCAGATCAAGGATTTGAACGACAAGATCGAAGCTCTGCAGAAACAGATCTCCGAGCTCGTCGTCGCCCAGCGCGAGCAGCAGAATCGCAACTGACCTTTTTGCCCACCGACGCTTGCGCGCCCCAGTTCCAGCCCTTCCTAAGACATCGGATGAATTGCCGCCGCGGCGAGCAGGAAACCGGTCTCGGCGAGCTGCTGGGCGGCGCCCAGAACGTCGCCCGTATGACCGCCGATCTGGCGCCGGGCGAGGCCGGCGATCAGCAGCGCGGCGAAAGCGGCGACGATCAGGCCGGAGGCGGCGAGCGCGGGCGCCAGCAGGATCGAGGCCACGAGAATCGCGATCGCCACACCGGCGGCGGCGCGCAGCGGGTGCGGACGGCCGGCGCCGGCGGCGAGCCCCTCGCCGCGGGCCGGCGGCAGCGCCGTCATGACGACCGGCAGCATCGCGCGCGAGGCGGCCGCGGCCGCGATCAGCACCGCCGCCGCCAGCCGCGGATCGGCAAGGGTCGCGAGCGCGCCGACCCGGGCCAGCAGAACGAGCACGAGCGCCAGCGCGCCGAAGCTGCCGATCCGCGGATCGCGCATGATCCGGAGCTTCTCGACCCGGGTCCGGCCGCCGCCGAAGCCGTCGGCGAGGTCGGCCAGACCGTCCTCGTGCAGGCCGCCGGTCAGAAGGATCTGGGCCGCGACCGCGAGCAGTGCTGCGAGCGGCGGCGGCAGGCCGACCCGCGCCCCGAGCGCGAACGCGAGCGCGCCGGCCGCGCCGACCAGCGCGCCGACCAGCGGAAAGGCCGGCACGCTCGCGGCCAGCGCGTCCGGCGGCGGGTGCGCGCCCGAGCCCGCCGGCAGTCGGGTCAGGAACCGGAGCGCCACCTTGCACTCCTCGATCGCCGCGCGCACCATCGCAAGGGACCCCGTTGCCCGCCCGCAGGACTCCCGACATGCCGCCGGCGAACCCGATCTCGAGCCTTGATGACCTGTGGGGGCGGCTTCGGCAACTGCCGGCGGCCGACGCGACGGCGGCGGCGGCCGCGCGGGCGCATCAGCAGCGGCTGACCAAACCGCCCGGCGCGCTCGGCCGGCTCGAGGATCTGGCGATCTGGCTCGCCGCCTGGCAGGGCCGCGAGCCGCCGGCGCTCGACCGGGTCGGGGTCCTGGTGTTCGCCGGCAATCACGGCGTCGCCGACCGCGGCGTCTCCGCCTACCCGAGCGCGGTCACGGCGCAGATGGTGGCGAACTTCGAGGCCGGCGGGGCGGCGATCAACCAGCTCTGCCGGACCGCGGCCGCGACCTTGCGGGTCGTGGCGCTCGACCTCGACCGGCCGACCACGGATTTCTGCACCGCGCCCGCGATGACCGAAGCCGAATTTCTCGATGCGATCAACCATGGCCTCGCGGCGGTCGCGCCGGGCCTCGATCTGCTCGCCGTCGGGGAGATGGGAATCGCCAACACGACCTCGGCCGCGGCGCTGTGCGCCGCGCTGTTCGGCGGCGAGGCGGCCTCGTGGACCGGGCCCGGCACCGGCCTCGATCCCGCCGGCGTCGCCCGCAAGGCCGTGGTCGTCGCGCGCGGGCTCGCCCGCCACACCCGGGCGCTGGGCCGGCCGCTCGAGATCCTGCGCCGGCTCGGCGGCCGCGAGCTCGCGGCCCTTGCGGGCGCGATCCTGGCCGCGCGCGAGCTGCGCATCCCGGTCCTGCTCGACGGCTTCGTCGCCGGTGCCGCGGCCGCCGTCCTCCACGCGCTGGAACCGTCGGCGCTGGACCACGCCCAGGCCGCGCATCGCTCGGCCGAGCCCGGTCACGCCCGCCTGCTCGAGCGCCTGCGCCTGCGCCCGCTGCTCGAGCTCGAGATGCGCCTCGGCGAGGCCTCGGGCGCGGCGCTCGCGATCCTGCTCTGCCGCGCCGCACTCGCCTGCCACACCGGCATGGCGACCTTCGAAGCCGCCGGCGTCAGCACCCGCACCAAGACCGGTTCCTGAACGCTTGCAGTCATACGCGAGGCGTAATATGCTCCCTGTGTGATCAAAGGTTTCCGAGACCAGGCGACGAGGGGCGCTTTTTGAAGGTAGGCCTCCAAGGAAGTTTCGAAGCATCGCCAAGGTTGTCAATCGGAAGCTCGATATGCTGGACGCCGCGCCGATCCTGAGCGACCTGCGCCGGCCGCCAGGCAACCGGCTCGAAGCCCTCAAGGGCGACCGTGCCGGTCAGCACTCGATCCGGATCAATGATCGGTGGCGGATCTGCTTCCTATGGAGGGAAGGTGCCGAAGAGGTCGAGATCGTCGACTATCATGGGTAGCGGCATGAGGAACAGCCGGCTTCGAACTCACCCGGGCGAGGTCCTGCGGGAGGAGTTCATGGCGCCGATGGGCCTGTCGGCCAATGCCTTGGCCCTGGCGCTGCGCGTACCGGCGACCCGGATCGGCGCCATCATCAGCGACGACCGGCCGCGGGCAATCACCGCCGACACCGCGCTCCGCCTCGCGCGCTTCTTCGGGACGACGCCTGAGTTCTGGCTCAATCTGCAGACCGCGTACGACCTCTCGCTGACCGTGGCAGAGGTCGGCGCCCGGATCGAGCAGGACGTGCGGCCGCGTTGCCTGATCTCGCCCTCTACCTGATCAGGCCCAGGCCCTCGAGCTTGAGCAGAATCCGCTGAGCGGCGACGTCGGGGGGCTCGGCCTGGGTGTCGATCACGACGTCGGGGCGCTCGGGCGGCTCGTAGGGGTCGTCGATGCCGGTGAACTGCTTGATCAGCCCGGCGCGCGCCTTGGCGTACAGGCCCTTGGTGTCGCGCTGCTCGCAGACTTCGATCGGAGTCGCGACGTAGATCTCGATGAACGCGCCATAGGCCTCGACCAGCTCGCGGATGCGCCGGCGGATCGAGGCGTAGGGCGCGATCGGGGCGCACAGCGCGACCCCGCCCGCCTTCGTGATCTCGCTCGCGACGAAGCCGATCCGGAGCACGTTCAGGTCCCGGTGCTCCTTGGAGAAGCCGAGCTCGCTCGAGAGGTGCTTGCGGACCAGGTCGCCGTCCAGCAGCGTCACCGAGCGGCTGCCGAGCTCCATGAGCTTGGCCATCAGCGCGTGCGCCAACGTCGACTTGCCGGCGCCCGAGAGCCCGGTGAACAGGACCGTGAAGCCCTGCCGGTGGCGCGGCGGATAGCTCCGGCGGAGCTCATCGATCACTTCCGGGAACGTGAACCAGGAGGGCACCTCGATGCCCTCGCGCAGCCGCCTCCGGAGCTCGGTGCCGGAAAGGCTCAGCACCGTCTCGCCCGCCGCGACCTCGTCGACCGGGACGTACTGCCCCCGGTCCTGGACGTAGACCATCTCCTTGAACGGCACGAGGCCGATGCCGATCTCGCCCGCCAGCCCGGCGACCAGCTCCTGCGCGGCATAGGGCGCATAGAAGGGCTTGCCGCTGCGGTCGTTGCCCGGGCCGGCATGGTCGCGGCCGACGATGAAGTGGCTGCAGCCGTGGTTCTTGCGGATGATCGCGTGCCAGACCGCCTCGCGCGGACCGGCCATGCGCATCGCGAGCGGCAGAAGGCTCAGGTGCGTCGTCTGCTCGGGGTAGGTCTTGAGCAGATGCTCGTAGCAGCGCACGCGCACGAAGTGGTCGACGTCGCCGGGTTTGGTCAGCCCGACCACCGGGTGGATCAGAAGGTTGGCCTCGGCGATCTGGGCGGCGCGCTGGGTCAGCTCCTGATGCGCCCGGTGCATCGGGTTGCGGGTCTGGAACGCGACCACCCGGCTCCAGCCCCGGTGCTCGAACTTGTGCCGCAGCTCGGCGGGCTCGTCCCGCAGCTGCTTGAAATCGTACTCGGTCGGCCGGGCGATGCCGCGGAGCCGGCCGCCGAGGTAGACCGGATGGCTGCGGTTGAGCAGGTGATCGACGCCAGGGTGGGTCTCGTCGAGCGTGCCGAACACGGCGTCCGCCTCGCGCTGCCGGTCCGGCACGAAGACGTCGTCGACGGTCATGACCGCGATCATGAAGCCTTCGGGATCGCGCAAGCCGATAACATCCCCAGGGCGCAGGCCGCCCGCGAACTTCTCGCTCACGTCCAGCGTCACCGGGATCGGCCAGAGCGTGCCGTCGGCGAGCCGCATGGCCGACAGCACCCGCTCGTAGTCGGCCCGGCTGAGGAATCCCTCGAGCGGGGAAAAGCCGCCGTTGAGCAGCAGCTTCAGATCGCAGAGCTGGCGCTGGCTGAGGTCCCAGCAGGGATAGGCGGCCGCCTCCCGGCGCAAGGCCGCGGCCTCGTCGTCCGGCAGGTAGAGAACTTTGAGCGTGCCGCCGTGCGGCTGGATCAGGGCCATCGTCGCTCCCATCCGGCAGTCGATATCGGCCGGCGCGGCCGCTACCGCATTTGCCATCATCTCCCGGGCGGCGCAACCCGCCGGGAATCGGCCCTCGGCCGTTGCTAGAGCCAGCCGCGCCGCTTGAAGTACCAGTAGGGCAGAATCGCCGAGACGATCATCAGGGCGAGCGCCGTCGGATAGCCGAACGGCGCACTGAGCTCCGGCATGTCGCTGAAGTTCATACCGTAGATGCTCGCGATCAGCGTCGGCGGCAGGAACACCACCGCCGCGACCGAGAAGATCTTGATGATCGCGTTCTGCTCGATGTTGATCAGGCCCAGCGTGGCATCGAGCAGAAAGTTGATCTTTTGGTTTAGGAACGAGGCGTGGTCGGTCAGCGATGCGATGTCGCGGCCGATGGTCTTCAGGCGCGAGCCGGTGCCCTTGCGGCCGCGCGCCTGGCTGCCCAGGACCGCGAACGCCAGCAGGCGGCCGATGCTGACCAGGCTCTCGCGCGCCTTGGTGGTCAGATCGCCGGCGCGCCCGATCCGCGTGATCATCTTCTGGAAGTCGCGGGTGGTCGCCGGCGTGCTGCGCGAGAAGACCTCCCGCGACATCCCGTCGAGGTCGGCGCCGACCGCTTCCAGGATGTCCGCCGTCCGATCGATGATCGCCTCGAGCAGACCGGCGAACACCGCCTCGCCGTGGGGGCAGGCCTCCGCGTGGCGCAGCGCATAGGCCGCGAACGCGCGGAACGGCCGCGGGTCGGCGTAGCGCACCGTGACCAGCCGCTCGCCGGCCAGGATGAAGGTCAAAGCCGTACTTTCCGGATCTTCGGTGTCCGCCTTGGCGACCAGGGTCGCGGTCATGAACAGCGCCCCGTCCTCGCGATAGAGGCGGCTCGACGCCTCGATCTCCTTCATCTCCTCGCGGGTCGGCACCTCGACACCCAGCGCGCGCTCGATCACGCTCTCTTCGGCCGCGCTCGGCTGCATCAGATCGAGCCAGACCGTCCGCTCGGGCAGGGCCAGCTCGGCACCCGTCTGCTCCGCATGCTTGAGCCTGCCGTCCTCGAGGTAATAGACGTGCAACATGGGCCTCTCTCCAGGAGACGCCGGACGCCCGGCCAGCCCGCGGCCAGGCGCCGACGGGCGCTCGTCGAGCTGCAGGCTCAGTCAGGTCGGCCGCAACGGCAAGAGGCGGATTGAGAGGCCGGCCGTCC
>DATAOG010000211.1:0-7091 GCA_036265855.1 Geminicoccaceae bacterium
TCAGCGCGAGCGCCGCGCCGAGCCCCATGCCGAGCACCCCCTCCGAGCCGAACAAGAGCCAGCCGCAGCCCGTCAGCAGGGCTATCATGCCGCCTAGCAGCAGAACCGACTGCACTACGTTGCGCAGCTTGTGCCGCCGCCGCTCCACGGCATCCAGCGGCGCCAGAGGTCGGCCGATCGGGACCTGGGCTGCAATCATGACGGTGGGCAAGATAGGTCTGCCGCCTTAGCCCGCAACCGCCGGGCCAGGATGGGCCGCGAGCGATACGCATCGGCCGAGCGCGAGCTTGACCGGGCGCCGCCGACCGGCGCAAGGATCGGCCGATCGCGGTCGGGTCGGACGCCGCCCGGACTGCATCAAGCCAAGACCCGGCCTTTTTGCCCCGGAGGCATCGATGGCCTCGAACGATCCGCTGCTCCAGCCGTTCCGGCTGAAGCAGCTGGTGTTCAAGAACCGGATCATGAGCACTGCTCACGAGCCCGCCTATTCCGAGGACGGCCTGCCCAAGGACCGCTACCGGCTCTACCACGTCGAGAAGGCCAAGGGCGGGATCGCGCTGACGATGACCGCGGGCTCGGCGATCGTCGCCGAGGACAGCCCCGCCGCGTTCGGCAACCTGCACGCCTATCGCGACGAGATCGTGCCCTGGCTCCGCCGCCTTGCCGAGGAGTGCCACGAGCACGGCGCCGCGGTGATGATCCAGATCACCCACCTCGGCCGGCGCACCAACTGGAACAAAGCCGACTGGCTGCCGGTGCTCGCCGCGTCCCCGATCCGCGAGCCGGCGCATCGCTCGTTTCCGAAAGAGGCGGAGGACTGGGATCTCGCCCGGATCACCAGGGCCTACGCCGCAGCCGCCGAACGCATGCAGGCCGCGGGGCTGGATGGCATCGAGATCGAGGCCTACGGCCATCTGCTCGACGGCTTCTGGTCGCCCGCGACCAATCGCCGGACCGACGCCTACGGCGGCAGCCTCGACAATCGGCTCCGCTTCACCTTCGAGGTCCTGAGCGCGATCCGGGCCGCGGTTGGTCCGGCCTTCATCGTCGGCATCCGCATGGTCGCGGACGAGGACTGGGAGCGCGGCCTCTCGCGCGAGGAGGGGATCGAGATCGCGCGCCGCCTGGTCGCGAGCGGCCAGGTCGATTTCCTGAATGTCATCCGCGGCCACATCGAGACCGACGCCGCGCTCTCGAAGGTAATCCCGATCCAGGGCACGCCCGCCGCCCCGCACCTCGATTTCGCCGGCGAGGTCCGAGCAGCCACCAGGTTCCCGGTGTTCCACGCCGCCAGGATCAACGACGTTGCAACTGCCCGCCACGCGATCGCGACCGGCAAGCTCGACATGGTCGGCATGACCCGGGCGCATCTCGCCGACCCGCACATCGCGAACAAGGTCGCGGCCGGTCTCGAGCAGGACATCCGCCCCTGCGTCGGCGCCACCTATTGCCTGGACCGGATCTACGAGGGCCACGAGGCGCTCTGCATCCACAACCCCGCCACCGGCCGCGAGGCCACCATGCCGCACGCGGTCGGCAGGGCGGACGGCCCGGCCAAGAAGGTGGTCGTGGTCGGCGCCGGTCCGGCCGGGCTCGAGGCGGCACGGGTCGCAGCCGCGCGTGGCCATGACGTGGTGCTGTTCGAGGCCGCCGATCAGCCGGGCGGCCAGATCCGGCTCGCGGCCCGCGCGCGGCGGCGCGCCGAGCTGATCGGAATCGCCGAGTGGCGGCTCGGGCAATGCCAAAAGCACGGCGTCGACCTCCGCTTCAACCAGCTCGCCGACGCCGAGGACGTGCTGGACGAGGACCCGCACGTCGTGATCGTCGCGACCGGCGGCCTGCCGAACACGGCCATTCTCGAACGCGGCGAGAACCTCGTCGTCTCGAGCTGGGACATCCTCTCCGGCGATGCCAGGCCCGGCGGGCCTGGCGCGGAGGTCCTGCTGTTCGACGACAACGGCGCCCATCCCGGCCTGCAGGCGGCGGAGATGCTGGCGGAGGCCGGCGCCAAGCTCGAGATCGTCACGCCCGAGCGCTACTTCGCGCCCGAGATCGGCGGCCTCAACCACGTCGCCTACGCCCGCTGCTTTCTCGAACATGGCGTGCGGATCACGATCAACACGCGCCTGCTCAAGGTCGCCCGCGAGGGCAATCGCCTGGCCGCAACCCTCGGCAGCGACTACACGGAGATGACGGAGCGCCGCCTGGTCGACCAGGTCGTGGTCGAGCACGGCACCCTGCCGCTGGACGAGCTCTATTTCGCGCTCAAGGAGCGCTCCATCAACCGCGGCGAGGTCGACCACCAGGCCCTGATCGCCGGCCGGCCGCAGACGATCCGGGTCAATCCCGAAGGCAGCTTCCAGCTGTTCCGGATCGGCGATGCGGTCGCGAGCCGCAACATCCATGCCGCGATCTATGACGCCCTCCGACTGTGCAAGGACCTGTGATGGCCAGCCGCGCGGCAACGGCGGCCCCGGTGGACTGATCAAAGACGAATTCCACGGGCTTCGGACCTGCGCACTCATCCCACAGGGCGAGAGCAGGTTACAGCTGGGTGCGCCCATTCACACCGTTCTGCATGGAGCTTGTCTGCTGCACCAGGGCAGCGCAAACTCCACCGCCGGAACCTGGAGAATGTCGGAGAAGACCTTGCTTTCCGCATCGAATTGGGCGCAAGCGCGCGCCTTAGCCAACCGCATCCGACGAGCGACCCAAGGAGGGGCGGAGCTGTTGCAGAAGCGCAAGGCCGATGTCGGGCCCCTGATCTTTGGGACAGGGACTGCGCGCATGCAGGCGATCACGTGCGCGATTCTGGTCGTGTTGATCTTAACATTCGGAAGCGCGGGCCGAGCGCACGCTGCGCCCTGTCATCAATTTACCATCGCGCGCACCGTGCCGCCCGGCTTTGGCGCGCCATTCGACGTCCTTTCCGAGGGAAATGCGCCGCTGATCACCGGCGATTGCGCCGCCGCCGGCATCGCCGTTTCGGTCGGCACGCAGGGGCAAAAGGTCTATCGTTATGGCTACATAGCCGATCGCGGGCAGTGGCAGAAACTGGAGCTTGCCGGCACACCATACGGCGATGACTGGCTTCGGGGGCCGGCCCTTGTGACTTTGCCGCGGCCGGCGGATCTGGACGCCACCGTGTCATTCCTCGCGTTCACCTGCACGCCGATCGGCGGTTTCATCCCCTGGAAATGCGGTTGCCGAGACTATTATTGCTACGCGCCGATGTGGCAGCTGCAGACGTTCCGTTACGGTGCGGCACCGCCGCAGCCCGAGGTCCTCACTCCTAATGCCGATGATTTCTTTGCGAGGGCGGGCGAGATTCGGCCGGACGGCAGCATGATCCTTCTTGACGGGCACATCGTTCATACGACGAACTTCTGGACGCGGATGCTGCCGGACCGCGTCCCGTCAGATTTCACATCGCCAATCAATTACGCTGGCGGCGGAATGGATGTGCGCCTCGAAGTAATCTCCATGGCCGGCTCCGTGCCTTTCTTTTATGAAGTTTGCCTGGAAAACGGGAATCACGGCATGGATGGATGGGGCGAAACCTGCACGCAGCTGAACGCACCGAAGATCACTAGTCCCGGCATTTACACGTGGAGCGGCGGCCGACCTTTCGATCATTGGTGGCAAAACGAACGCAAGTTCGATTGGCAGGGCGGCAAGCGGAATAGGATCACGATCAACTACAGCCAGCCGGCCAGCCGGATCGAGCGGTGGAAAGCGAAGATCCAGAGCTGGGCCAGGTACGTCAGCCACACGCCGGGCACGCCGGATCCGACGCTATACGTCGATGACGACCTGCCGCTCGAGGTCCGTTTGACCATCATCCTGACGCCAGAGGGAAAACCGTTCGCCGGCTTCGACTAGCGCTGTCGTCGCGGCTCACGAGCAGCCGTGGCGCCGGGCAGCGACGCGCTCAGCGGAAAAATCCGAGTACATAGGCAGAGGTTTTCTTTGCGCTGCGCACCCGCCGCGCGGGCGGCTTCGGGCGCAGCGCGTACCGCCCTGCGCGGTCATCCGGCCAGCAGGCCGTCGCGTGGCAGACGGGTATCAACGCCCAAGCAGACGGAAGGGCAAAACCGTTTGGAACTCTGGAGCGGGCGAAGGGATTCGAACCCTCGACCCCAACCTTGGCAAGGTTGTGCTCTACCCCTGAGCTACGCCCGCGCGGGCCGCCGGTCGCGCGACCTCTCCGAGAGCCGCTATGTAGGGGAAGCGCTCGGGCTTGGCAAGCGCTCCAGCGCCCCGCTCCGGCCTTCGAGATCCGGCCTGCCGGAGCGCCGCCCGCCCGGGGGCTCCCCTTGATCGGGGCAGGGGCTTTCGCCATGTTACTGCCCAGCGCCGGCAACGATCGGTCGCAGCGGGTGAAGGGATCGCTCATGGCTCTGTTGTCCGGATTGCGGGGACCGCGCGCACAGCCCGGCGCCGAGGCCGGGCTGGTCAAGGACAGCGACACCCGCAGCTTCATGCAGGACGTGATCCAGGCGTCGCGCAGCCAGCCGGTGATCGTCGATTTCTGGGCGCCCTGGTGCGGCCCGTGCAAGCAGCTGGGACCGATTCTCGAGCGGGTGGTCAAGAACGCGAACGGCAAGGTCCGTCTGGTCAAGATCAATATCGACGAGAACCCGGAGCTCGCCCAGCAGCTACGCATCCAGTCGATCCCGATGGTCTACGCGTTCAGCCAGGGACAGCCGGTCGATGGCTTCGCAGGCGCGCTGCCGGAGACCCAGATCAAGGCTTTCGTCGAGCGCCTCACCGGGCCGCTCGGGCCGGCGCCGGAAGAGGCCGCGATCGAGCAGGCCAAGGCGCTCGCCGAGGCCGGTCAGCTCGACCGGGCGGCCCGGCTGTACGAGCGCATCCTCGAGGCCGAGCCGAGCAATCCCGAGGCGCTGGCCGGGCTCGCTCGCGCCCAGATCGGCCTCGGCCGCCTCGCGCGCGCCCGCGAGCTGCTCGAGCAGGTGCCCAAGGAGCACACCAACCACGTCGAGATCGACGGCGCGCGCGCGGCGCTGAGCCTCGCCGAGGAAGCCGGCGCGCTGCCTGATCCGAAGGCCCTTCAGGCGAAGTTGCAGGCCAATGAGAACGATCACGCGGCGCGCCTCGACCTCGCCACCGCATTGTTCCTGCGCGGCCAGGTCGAGCCGGCGATCGAGCAGCTATTGACCATCATCCGCAAGGATCGCGAGTGGCAGGATCAGGCGGCGCGCAAGCAGCTGGTCAAATTCTTCGAGGCGCTCGGGCCGAGGCACCCGGCCACGGTCAACGGCCGGCGCCAGCTCTCCGCGGTGCTGTTCTCGTGAGGACGCACGGACAAGGATGATCCTGAGGGAGGCTCGATGACGACCTCCGGCGAACTGGGCCTCAGCGGCGGCCTGCCGATCCGCTTCCCGATCTTCCCCTTGCCGGGGGCGATCCTCCTGCCGGGCGGCAATCTGCCGCTGAACATCTTCGAGCGCCGCTATCTGCAGATGACCCGGGACGCGATGCGCACCGACCGGGTGATCGGCATGGTCCAGCCGACCGGCGCCGGCCCGCAGGTCAGGCCCGACATCTACCCGGTCGGCTGCGCCGGCCGGATCACGAGCTTCACTGAGACCGAGGACCGCCGCTATCTGATCACGCTGACCGGAGTCTGCCGCTTCGAGCTGGTCGAGGAGCTTGAGGTCGGCACGCCCTATCGCCAGGTGATCGCGAGCTTTGATCGCTGGCAGTGCGATCTGGAGCCGCCGACGCCCTCGGACGACCTGCGGCCGATGCTGGTCGGCGCGCTGCGCGGCTACTTCGAGGTCTGCGAGATCAGCGCCGACTGGCGCCAGATCGAGGCCGCTCCGCTCGGCGGCCTGGTCACGTCGCTCGCGATGATCTGCCCGTTCGAGCCCTGCGAGAAACAGGCGCTGCTCGAGGCTGCCGATCCCGAGCAACGCGCCAAGGTCCTGATCGCGCTCTTGCAGATGGGCGCGCGCGAGTGCAAGGACCGGGCGGCGGGTTCCTGCCACTGACGGAGCAGCAACGAGGCCAGGCGATGGCGGCCACCCCGATCCCGGTCGACCCCAAGCTTTTGGAGCTGCTGGTCTGCCCCCTTACCAAGGGCCCGCTCCGCTACGACCGCGACCGCCAGGAGCTGATCAGCGAGCAGGCCGGGCTTGCCTATCCGATCCGCGATGGCATCCCGGTCATGCTGGTCGACGAGGCCCGCCCGATCGACGAGGACGACCGGATTCCGGCCGCGCTGCGCGCCCGGCCGGGCGGCCCGCATGAGCCCTGAGCCGCCAGAGCGCCCGCCCGGCGCCGCTGTGCCCGCAGCCAATGGCAAACCGGAAAAGACACCCTGGCCGATCGAGCTTCGGGTCAATCGCGCCGAACGGCGGCTGGTCGTGACGTTCGACGACGGAGCGAGCTTCGTGCTCCCGGCCGAGCTGCTCCGCGTCGAAAGCCCGTCCGCCGAGGTCCAGGGCCACGGGCCCGGTCAGAAAACGATCATCGCCGGCCGCCGGCACGTCTCGATCCTGGAACTCGAGCCGGTCGGCAACTACGCGGTCCGGATCGTCTTTGACGACCTGCATTCGACCGGCATCTATTCCTGGCGCTATCTCCACCATCTGGGCAAGAACCAGGACCGGCTGTGGGCCGATTACCTGAAGGCGCTGGAGCAACGCGGACTCTCGCGCGATCCATGAGCCGACGCCCGACCGGCGCGCCGATGACCGGCCCAATCGGACCCCCTCCCTCCCGACCGGGCCCCGCCACTGCCGGCTGACGCGCCGGCCGACGTCTTGCCCCAGGGCACGCGAGGGCGCAGCATGGCAGATCGCGGCGATGCTCCCGATCAGGGGCGTCGGCGGGGTCGAGGGGAGGGCAACGTGGGCTCAGTCGAGCAGCTGGTTCAGCACTACGGCTATCCGATGGTCCTCTTGGGCACGCTGTTCGAGGGCCAGCCGGTGATGCTGTTCGGCGGCTTCGCCGCCCATCGCGGCTACCTGGAACTCGTGCCCTGGGTGATCCTGGCCGGGGCGGTCGGCAATTTCCTGGGGTATCAGGCCTGGTTCCTGGCCGGCCGTCGGTTCGGCCGGCCCCTG
>DATAOG010000212.1:0-1967 GCA_036265855.1 Geminicoccaceae bacterium
CGGGGCGAAGTTGACCGTGTCGTTCTCGGGCACGTAGCGGTGCGCTTCCTCGCACACCAGCAGCACCGGCGGCCCGGCGCCGCGGTCGCTCCAGACCGCGAGCTCGAACACCAGCCGGAACAACACCGAGACCACGACGTCGACGATCTCCGAGGGCACGCCCGAGATGTCGATGATCGTGATCGGCTTGCCGGCGACCGGGACGCGCAGCAGCTGCGCCAGGATCTGGCGCATGTTGTCGCGCACCGCCAGGCTTGCGAACATGAAGGCGTAGCGGCGATCGCTACGCAGGCTCTCGATCCGGGCGATCAGGCTGAGGTAGGGTCCGGAGCCGTCGGCCTTGTTGAGGGCGCCCATGCCCTCGCGCAGCGCCGCGATCAGGTCCGACAGGCGATAGGGGCTGGGCGTGTCGACCGTGAGATGGTCCTCGCCCTGGGCCTCGCCGACGAACGCCTGCTTGGCGCGGAGGATCGCACCCTTCAGGATCGCGGTCTGCGCGAAGCCGGTCTCGTTGCCGCTGCCGCCGATCAGGATATGGGCGATTTCCTCGAAGTTCAGCAGCCAGTATGGCAGCTGCAGGTTGGATGGGTTGAGCAGCTCGGCGCGATCGGCGAAGGCGCTCGCGTACTCGTTGTGCGGGTCGAGCAGGACCACGTGGCCGTTGGGCAGCTCATCCAGGATCGAGCGCAGGATCACGGTCACGGCGCAGGACTTGCCCGACCCGGTCGTGCCGAGGACGGCGAAGTGCTTGCCGAGCAGGTTGTCGGTGAGCACGAACGCCGGCACCTTTCGGTTGTGGCGCAGCCGGCCGACATGGACGTTCGAGGCGCGCGGGCGCGCATAGACCGCGGCGAGGTCGCGCAGGCTCACCGTGGTGACCGGCGCGTCCAGGGGCGGGTAGCTCGAGACGCCGCGCTGGAAGCCCGCGGCCTTGCCCTGCGGGGTCGCGGTCGAGATCTCGCCCAGCACCTGGATCTCGAAGATCGTGCGCTCGGCCTGCTGGCCGCCGCCGCCGCCGTCGCGCTCGAGCGCGTTGACGATGCCGAACACGCGCGAGTCGGGACCGCGCATCGAGACCAGCGCGCCCATCCGGGCGGCGCGGCCGGCGGTGCCGTCGTCGTTGTCGAACAAGGCGCCCCAGACCACGGAGCCGCGGATCGAGACCACCCGGCCGATCGTGACCGCGATGTCGTCCAGATCCCCGGGCAGCTCGTCCTGACCGAGGTCGGGCGCGGCTTCGGCCTGGGCCGCGGCGGCCGGGTCCGGCGCCGGCGGTGCCGGATCATCGGGCCAAGGCTCGGCCGGCCGCGCCTCCTCGGCCTCGGCGGCGAGCTGGTCGATCAGGCTCTGGCCGCCGAGCCCGCCACCGACGGTCCGCCAGCCGCCGCCGACCGAAGGGTCATCGGATGCCGGTGCGGAACCATGCGGCGCCGAGCCGGCCGCCGGGGGTCGCTCGCCCGGCTCGCCAGGCGGCGACGACCGGCGGAGCTCAACCGGAGCGCGAGCCCCGGCGGCCGGCTCGGCCGGTCTCGAGAGCGCGCCCGGCCGGCGGTGGTCGTGCGGCGGGTCATCGTCGGCCGGCCTGCGGCCGAACGAGTGCCCCGGCGGGAGGTGGAATCGGCTGAAGCGCATCTGCGACCGTCATATCCGGATCGGCTGAAGCTAGCCCGTTGAGGTTTCGACCGGGTTAAGCCAGGCGCTCGGCGGCCGGTCGCCGGGCTGGTCCGCAAGCCGCGACCGGTGCTACAGGGCGGGTCGGACGCCGGCCCGGCCGGCAGACCCGAGCGCGAGGAGGTCGATGGCATGACCGAGGAGCTGGTGCTGAGCGAGATCGACGGTCGCGGGGTCGCGAGCGTGGCCCTGAACCGGCCCGAGGTGCACAACGCCTACGACGGCGCGCTGATCGACCAGCTCAGCGCGGCGCTCGAGGCGCTGGGCCGCGATCCGCGGGTCCGGGTCGTGGTCCT
>DATAOG010000213.1:0-4540 GCA_036265855.1 Geminicoccaceae bacterium
CGCCAGCTCCTCGATGAGCCCGCGGCGCCCGGCGATGTCCTCGGCGCGCGCCAGATCGGCGAATGCGCCATCGAGGTCTTCGGTGACCCGCTTGACCGCCGCGAGCCCGATCAGGGCGCGGCAGGCGGCGGATTCGTCGTCGGCGGCCGCCGCGAGCGCCGCCTCATAGGCCGCGCGCGCCGCCGCCATGGAGCCGAGATCGTGCCAGAGCTCGCCCTGCAGACAGGTCAGCGCCGCGCGGTCGGCCGCGCCGGTTGCGATCGCGAGGCCGCGCTCGACCAGAGCCAGCGCGGGCTCGTAGTGGTAGGCGCCCGCCCGGTTCTTGGCGGCATCGAGGTAGGCTCGGGCGGCGGCCGGATCCTCGGCGCGGTCCAGGTGCTCGGCATAAAGCACCGGGTCGCGGCCCTCGAACCAGCGCGCCGCCCGCCCGTGCAACGTGCGCCGGCTGGCCTTGAGCAGCGTGTCGTAGACCGCATCCCGGATCAGGGCATGGGCGAACAGGAACTCGTCCTCGCCATGGGGACGGACCAGCATATGCTCGACCAGGCGGTCACAGCCGTAGTCGGGTCGCTCGATCAAATCCCGGAGCGCCGCCAGCGAGAACCGCTGGCCAAACACGGCGGCTGCCAGCAGCGCCTGCTTCTCGAGCGGCTCGAGCTGATCCATGCGCGCCTGAACCAGGCTCTGCACAGAGCCCGGAATCCCGGTTTCGGCACGCTCCTCGGCGTGGCGGAGCAGCTGCTCGAGGAACAGGGGATTGCCCGCTGCCCGTTCCAGGCAGCGGCGCGCAAACGCGCTGTTGGCCTCGAGATAGGCCCCGGCGAGCGCCTCTGCCTCGCCAGGACGGAGCGGCCCGAGATCGATCGTGAGCAGGGGGCTGCCGTCGAGCATCGCGCGCCAGCTCTGATCGATCGGATCGCCCTCGACCCGGGAGGTCATGACCAGGATCGCCGGCGCGGTCGCGACTGTCCGGGCGAGGCTTGCGAGCTGCTCGAGCGTCGGCCGATCGGCCCAGTGCACGTCCTCGACCAGAAGCAGGCGCGGCCGGCGGGCGCTCGCGTGACGCAGCAGCTCGGCGACCGTTTCCCGCCGGCCGTGCTGGCGGCGCGCATTGTCCATCGCATCGTAGAGCGCCCGCAGCTCGAGCGGCTGGGGCAGATCGAGCAGATCGTTGAGGTAGACCAGGCGCTCGTCGGCGATCAGGGCCTCTGCCTGCGCGCGCTCGGCGGCCGCCTGCGCCGGCTCGACGCCGGTGCCGCTCGACAGATCGAGAAGGCTCCGGACCAGCGCGCCGATCGCGTCCTGGCCGGCGCCAGTCCCGAAGTCGAGCACGAGGCCGGTGTGAGCTGCAAAGCCCAGCGCCTCGGCCTCCCGGCGGGACTCCTCGATCAGGCGGGTCTTGCCGATGCCGGCGCTGCCGCGAAGGTAGACGATTTGTCCGGCGCCGGTCTCGCGACAGGTCTCGAGCACGCCGCGGAACTGAGCGAGCTCGGCGCGGCGGCCGACGAACGGCCGGCGCGGCGGCAGCCCCGCCTCGGTGACGCCCGAGAGCCGCCAGGCCGCGACCGGCGTGGCCAGCCCCTTGACCTCAGCTGCCGGCAGCTCGACGCAGGCGAAGCGTTCCGGCAGCAGGCGCCGGACGGCGTCCGAGATCAGGATTTCACCGGTTCGGGCGCGATCGGTCAGCCGCGCGGCGAGGTTCACAGAGTCGCCGATGACCGTGTACTGCCGGCAGGCGTCGCTGCCGGTGCCGCTCGCCACCACCTGACCACTCGCGATGCCGATATGGACGCCGATCGGCCGGCCCAGCTCCTCGCCCAGCGCCGGCACGGCGTCGCGGATCGCGAGCGCCGCGCGGGCCGCGCGCTCCGGGTCGTTGCCGTGGGCCGTCGGCGCGCCGAACACCGCCATGACGCAATCGCCAATGTGCTTGTCGACGCTACCGCCATAGGCCTGGACGATCCGGTCGGCGCGGGCGAAGAACCGGTCGAGCAGCCCGTGCACCTCCTCGGCGTCGAGCTCGCTCGCGAGCCTCGTGTAGCCCGCGAGGTCGATGAACAGGACGGTCACCTGGCGGCGCTCGCCCTCGCCGGCGGCGGTCGCCGGGGCGGCCGGGGCGGTCGAGGCCGACTGCAGAGCGGTGCCGCAGGCGGCGCAGAACTTGTGCGCAGGCGGCGCCGCGGCGCCGCAGCTGGGACAGGCGAACGCCAGGCGCACACCACACCGGGCGCAGAACCTGGCGCCCTCCGGGCCATCGAAGCCGCAGCTTGGACAGCGCACGACCACCCTCGTTCGCCTTGCAACCAATGCGGTTATTGCATCGCCGACCTGCGCTGTCGACGGAGCGCCGGCTGAAGCAGGCGGCCTCGGCGCGGGCGGGCCCACCGGGCGCCGGGAAGATGGTAACGGCGAAGGGCCGGCGACGGACCGCCGGCCCCCAGCCCTGCTCGGATCAGCTGGCCGCAGGGTCTCCGGCGCCAGGCCGGCCACTCCGGCCGGCCTGGTCATCGCCGTAAGTCGCCGGCCCGTCACGGGACCGGACGATCGCTACGCAGCGCCGCCTCAGGCGCGCTCGATCGGGACCGCGATGAACCGGTCCTGGCCCTCGCGCTTGACCAGCAGCAGGACCGTCTGGTCGCCGCGCTCCGCAGCCTTGCGCACCGCATCCGCGACCTGCTTGGGGTCGCTGACCTCCTTGCGATCCGCCTGGACGATCACGTCGCCCGCCTGCAGCCCCTTCTCGGCGGCCGGGCTGCCGGGCTGCACGTCAGTCACGACCACGCCCTTGGCGTCATCCGGCAGGTTCAGCGACTGGCGCGTCTCCGGGGTCAGTTTGGCGAGCGCGACGCCGAGCTTGGGCGTGTTGCTCTCCTCGCCCGGCTGCTCGGCGTTGGCGACGACCTGATCCTCGCTCGGCATCTGACCGATGTCGACGTTCAGGGTCTTCTCCTTGCCGTCGCGCCAGACGACCACCGGCACCGACTTGCCGGCCCGGGTATCGGCGACCATCCGGGTCAGGTCGGTCACCTTCTCGACCGGCTTGCCGTCGTACTTGACGATCACGTCGCCCTGCTTGAAGCCGGCGTGAGCGGCCGGGCCGTTGTCGCTGACCTCGGCGACCAGCGCGCCCTTCTCGTTCTGCAGACCCAGACCCTGGGCCAGATCCTGGTCGATGCCCTGGATGTGCACGCCGAGCCAGCCGCGGTCGACCTTGCCGTTCTGCTCCAGGTCGGCGACGATCTGCTTGACCAGATTCGAGGGGATCGCGAAGCCGATACCGACGTTGCCGCCGCTCGGGCTGTTGATCAGGCTATTGACGCCGATCACCTGACCCTTGAGGTTGAAGCTCGGGCCGCCGGAGTTGCCACGATTGATCGGCGCGTCGATCTGCAGGAAGTCGTCGTAGCGGCCGATGCCGATGACCCGGTCCTTGGCCGAGACGATGCCTGCGGTCACGGTCCCGCCCAGGCCGAACGGGCTGCCGATCGCGATCACCGGGTCGCCGACCCGGACCTTGTCGGAATCGGCGAAGGTGACCGGGTGCAGATCGGCCGCCTGAGGATCCTGGATCTTGATCAGCGCGAGATCGGTCTCCTTGTCCTTGCCGACGACCTTGCCCTTCACCTCCTTGCCGTCATGGAGCGTCACGGTCACCTCGTCGGCGTTGCCGACCACGTGGTAGTTGGTGACGACCCGGCCGGTATCGTCGATCACGAAGCCCGACCCCAGCGCGACCTCCGGCTGGGTGTCCTCCGGCGGCATCGGCATGCCGAACTGCGGCATCTGGTCGCCGAAGAAGCGCTGCATGAAGCGGCGCATCATCTCGCCGTTCGGACCCTGCTCGCCGAAGAAGCGGCGGAACTCGCGCGGGTTCTGCGGGGCCGGCTGGTCGGAGACGGTCCGCTTGCCGGTGTCCTGGGTGGCAGTGACCGCCACGACGCTCGGCATCACCTGCTCGACCAGGTCGGCATAGCCCGACCAGGGCGCGGCCGCGGTCGCCTGGCCAGACGCCGCCGACGCCACCGTCGGCCCGCCCGAGTTCAGCCCGACCATCAGGCCGATCACGGCGGCCGAGGAGAGCGCCAGCGCCGTGGTCCGCAGCGGCCGCTGGAAGCGCCGGATCCTCTCATCCGTGGGTAGATTCAAAGCCATCGGAAATCATCTCCTCGTCATCGCGGGTGCTGGCACCGGCCAGCGGGCGCCCGATCTCGCCGGGGTTGGTTGCTGGAAAGTGGGGACGGCGGATGACCATCGTCTGTATGTAAGATGAAATCTTTGTAATCTTGGGATGAATTCCGGCGCCGGGTCGTCGCGCGGGGCGGTCGAGGGCGTCTCACGCGGCATTCGAGGCGCCGGCCACCCGGCCGCCGTGGCGGGTCCAGGCTGCCGCGACCTCCCGGACATAGCCGCTTCGGAAGCGCTCCGCGCTGAACGCCTGCGCGTTGGCCCGGCAGTCCTCCGCCGTGATCGCGCCCCCCTCGCGCTCGAAGCGCAGGACCGCGGCCGCGATCGCCTCGGAGGTCTGGGTCTCGAAGAACAG
>DATAOG010000214.1:0-7782 GCA_036265855.1 Geminicoccaceae bacterium
GTGGCCGCCCATCTCGTCGCCGATCCTGAGCGAGCGCTCGAGATTGACCCGCTCGCCGACCTGCCAGCGCCCGACCGAGGTCACCTCGAGGGTCGCGCCCGAGGCCTGGACGGCATACCAGTCCTCGCCCTTGTCGACCGCGGTCAGGCAGATGCCCGAGGTCGCGATCGAGCCGCCGAGCGGGATCTCCGCGAGCGGCAGCCGGGTCTCTATGGTCAGCCGCCGGCCGTCCTGTCCGGCGCGGCCGCCGGCCTGGTCCGCGGCGATCTCGACGATCCGGCCGACGTCGGTGATGATGCCGGTGAACATGGTTTCCCCTCGGACAGCACGATATAGGCGTGCAGCGTATCGTCCGCCAGCGTCTCGGAGTGCGCCCGGGCAAGGCGGACCGCCTCGGCGATGCGCGCGCGCTCGAGCTCGCCGATCGCCGCGAACCCGTCGCTGCCGATCAGAAGCGGCGCCTGAAACCAGGCCAGGCGATCGACGAGCCGCGCGCGCAGCAATGCCGTTGCCAGGCGGGCGCCACCCTCGACCAGCAGTCGGGTGATCCCGCGCCCGGCCAAAGCCGCCAGCGCCGCCGTGAGGTCGAGGCCGTCGCGATCGCTCGCGGTCAGCTCGATCAGCTCCAGGCCTTGCGCGCGCAGGGGCCCAGCCCGCTCCGGGACGACCGGCGCGCTGGTCAGGACCCAGGTCGGCACGTCAGGTGCAGTGGCCGCGAGCCGGCTGCCGGGCGGCAGCCGCAGCCTGCGGTCGAGCACGACCCGGACCGGCGAGCGTCCCTCGAGTCCCGGCAAGCGGCTGGTGAGCGCCGGATCGTCGGCGAGCGCGGTGCCGCTGCCGATCATGATCGCGTCGTGGGTCGCGCGCAGCCAGTGGCCGCGGGCGCGCGCCTGCTCGCCGGTGAGCCACTGGCTGGCGCCACTCCGGGTTGCGATCCGGCCGTCCAGCGAGGTCGCGAGCTTGAGCGTGACCAGCGGCCGGCGAGCCCGCTCCTTCAGGAAGAAACCGGCATTCAGCGCTTCGGCCTCGGCCCGCATCAGCCCGAGCTCGACCTCGACGCCCGCCTGACGCAACTGAGCGACCCCCTGGCCGTCGACCCGCTTGTCGGGGCAGAGGGTCGCCGCCACCACCCGGCGCACGCCGGCCTGGATCAGCGCCATCGTGCAGGGCGGCGTCCGGCCGTAGTGGGCGCAGGGCTCGAGGGTGACGTAGGCGGTGGCACCCAGCGCCGCAGCACCCGAACGCTTCAGCGCCTCGGTTTCGGCGTGCGGGCGGCCGCCGGGCTGGGTCCAGCCGCGGCCGACAACCCGACCCGCCTTGACCACGACGCAGCCGACCGCAGGGTTGGGCCAGGTGCTGCCGAGACCACGCTCGGCGAGCCGCAGCGCCAGCGCCATGAAGCCCTGGTCCCGCTCATCCGGCGGCTTCGGCATCGGAGCGCTGCAGGGCTGCGGCTTCGGGCTCGACCTCGGTGCCCATGCGCGCGATGAACTGCTCGAAGTCCTTGATGCCGGTGAAGTCGCGGTAGACCGAGGCGAAGCGCACGTAAGCCACCTGGTCGAGCCCGGCCAGACGCTCCATCGCCAGCGCACCCAGGCGCTTGGCCTCGATCTCGGTCTCGCCGGTGATCTCGATCTCGCGCACGATGCCGTTGACCAGCCGCTCGATGCGCTCCTCGTCGATGCCGCGCTTCCTGGTCGCGATCATGATCGAGCGCTTGAACTTCTCCCGATCGAACGGCATCCGCCGGCCGTCCCGCTTGATCACGGTCAGCTCGCGCAGCTGGATTCGCTCGAAGGTCGTGAAGCGGGCGCCGCAGGCGTTGCACTGCCGCCGCCGGCGCACCGCACCACCCTCCTCGACGGGCCGCGAGTCCTTCACTTGGTTGTCGTCGGAACCACAGAACGGACAGCGCATGGCTGATCGTGCCGGTCAGAGGGCCGGATAGATGGGAAAGCGGGCGCAGAGCGCCTCGACGTTGGCGCGCACCGCGCTTTCGGTGGCACCGTTGTCGTCGGGGTGAGCGACGAGCCCGCGCAGGACCTCGGCGATCAGGCGGCCGGTCTCGCGGAACTCGGCGACGCCGAAGCCGCGGGTGGTCGCGGCCGGGCTGCCGAGCCGGATGCCCGAGGTGACGGTCGGCGGTTCGGGGTCGAACGGGATACCATTCTTGTTGCAGGTCATGTGGGCGCGCTCGAGGCTGGCCTCGGCCACCCGCCCGGTCAGCCGCATCGGCCGGAGATCGACCAGGAGCAGATGCGTGTCGGTGCCGCCCGCGACTAGGTCGAGGCCGGCCTCGGCCATCGCCTCGCCCAGCGCCCTGGCGTTGTCGACCACCTGGCGGCCGTAGAGCTTGAAGTCAGGCCGGAGCGCCTCACCGAAGGCGACCGCCTTAGCAGCCACCACGTGCATCAGCGGCCCGCCCTGCAGCCCCGGGAACACGGCCGAGTTGATCTTCTTCCCGATCGCCTCGTCGTCGGCCAGGATCAGGCCGCCGCGGGGCCCGCGCAGCGTCTTGTGGGTGGTGCTGGTGACCACGTGCGCATGCGGAAACGGGCTCGGATGGACGCCGGCCGCAACCAGGCCCGCGAAGTGCGCCATATCCACCATGAGGTACGCATCGACCTCGTCCGAGATCGCGCGGAAGGTGGCAAAATCGATGATCGGCGGATAAGCCGAGCCGCCGGCGATGATCACCTTCGGCCGATGCTCGCGGGCGAGGTCGCGAACCTGGTCGAAGTCGATCCGGTGATCCTTGCGGCGCACGCCGTAGCCGACCGCCTGGAACCACTTTCCGGAAAAATTGGGCCGCGCACCGTGGGTCAGATGTCCGCCGGCGGCGAGCGACATGCCGAGGATCGCATCGCCCGGCCTGGCGAGCGCGAACAGCACGGCGAGGTTCGCCGAGGCGCCACTGTGCGGCTGCACGTTGGCGAACGCGCAGCCGAACAGGCGCCTGGCGCGCTCGATCGCGAGGATCTCGGCGACATCCATGTACTCGCACCCGCCGTAGTAGCGCCGGCCCGGATAGCCCTCGGCGTATTTGTTGGTCAGCACCGAGCCCTGGGCTTCGAGCACGGCCGGGCTCACGATGTTCTCGGACGCGATCAGCTCGATCTGGTTCTGCTGGCGGACGAGCTCGCCCCGGATCGCCGCGAGCAGCTCGGGGTCGTCCCGGTCGAGCGCGCGCTCGAAGAAGCTGCACGCGGCCTCGGCGAGCAGGGCGGGGGCTGGCTGGCTTGGCGACATGGGACCTCAAAGCCGGGCTGGAGATGGAGGACTGGTCCGGCCACGCGCCGGCCCGTGGCGAGGTGGTAGCACAGTCGGACGCGAATCCAAGGCGGCGAATTGGTGGTTCGTTGTCCCCGCATCGGCTCATATGATAGCTTCGCCCCCGATCGCCAGCTCGCCTGGGCAATGGTCCAGACCGGGCCGGGCTGGGTCCAGCACGGCGCGACGCGGCGCCGGCGGGCGGCCCGGTCGTGCGGAGCTGGACAACTCCCGGATCATCCGCGAGCAGCCGCACGCTTGGGGCTGACTGCCCGCGGCGCGGCCTTCGTGCTGGCGAACTTGATGAGGCACAAGATCGCCGGTTGCCTCTATGTTGTCCTGCGGAGCTCGAGGGCGCAGCCGTTGCGTCTGCGGATCCGCGGACTCGCTCTCTTGGCTGAGCGCCGCCGCGTGCGGACCATGCTGCTCTGATAGTCTGGTCAGGAATGGTTGATTTGGACCCACTTCTGCTCAAACCCGGCGGTCTTGCTCTCGACCAGCTTCGCAGTCTGACGCAAGCCGGTCGGCAGGTGCGGATTGACCAGGCCTGCTGGCCGGCGGTCGAGGCGGCGGCGCGGGTGGTCGAGGCGGCGGCGCGGGGCGAGGCTGCGGTCTACGGCGTCAACACCGGCTTCGGCAAGCTCGCGACCACCCGGATCGCGCCCGCCGAGACCATGGAGCTGCAGCGGCGTCTCGTGGTCTCGCACATGTGTGGGATCGGTCCGCCGCTGCCGGACCCGGTGGTGCGCCTCGTCCTCGCGCTCAAGGCGACGAGCCTCGCGATGGGCTTTTCCGGCGTGCAGCGGCGGATTATCGAGCTGCTGCTCGAGCTCTTGAACCATGACGCGTTGCCGATGATCCCGGCCAAGGGCTCGGTCGGCGCGTCCGGCGATCTGGCCCCGCTCGCGCATCTCGCGGGCTGCCTGATCGGCCAGGGCGAGATCCGTATTTCCGGGACTGCGAGGCCAGCCGCCGAGGTTTTGAGCGCGATCGGGGTGGCGCCGGTCCGACTTCGGGCCAAGGAGGGGCTGGCGCTACTCAACGGCACGCAGGTGTCGACCGCGCTGGCGCTGGCCGGCTGGTTCCGGGCCTGCGCGGTGTTCGAGGCGGCGCTGGTCGCGGGCGCCATGAGCGTCGATGCGGCGCTCGGCAGCGATGTGCCTTTCGATCCGAGGCTCAACCGGGTGCGGGGCCAGCAGGGCCAGATCCGGGTTGCCGAACGCCTGATGGCGCTGCTCGCCGGCAGCGCGATCCGCGCCTCCCACCTTTCCGACTGCGGGCGCGTCCAGGACCCGTACAGCCTGCGCTGCCAGCCGCAGGTCATGGGTGCCTGCCTCGACCTCTTGCAAGCCGCCGGCCGGACGCTCGAGCGCGAGGCGAACGGCGTCTCCGACAATCCGCTGGTGTTCGCCCCGAGCGCTCAGGGAGAGGCGGGAGAAATCCTCTCGGGCGGTAACTTCCACGGCCAGCCGGTCGGCTTCGCCGCCGATCAGATTGCGCTCGCGCTGGCCGAGATCGGCTCGCTCGCCGAGCGGCGGATCGCGCTCCTGACCGACCCGGCGCTGAGCGGCCTGCCCGCTTTCCTCAGCCCCGAGCCCGGGCTCAATTCCGGCTTCATGCTGCCGCAGATCGCGGCCGCGGCGCTCGCCAGCGAGAACCAGCATATCGCCCATCCGGTCGCGATCGACAGCCGGCCGACCTCGGCCAACCAGGAGGACCACGTCAGCATGGCGACCTACGCCGCGAGACGCCTTTTTGAGATGACCGAGAACGCCGCCCACATCGTCGCGATCGAGCTCCTCGCTGCCGCCCAGGGCATCGAGCTCCGCCGCCCGCTAAACAGCAGCCCGCGGCTGGAGGCGGCGCGCGGCGAGATCCGCCGCTTCGGCCCCTTCGTCGCCGAGGACCGCTCGCTGGCCGGCGAGATTTCCGGACTTGCTGCGGCGATCCTCGCAGGCGAATTCGCGCAGGGCCAGCCGCTGCCGGCATAGCCCGGTCGGGCGGAAAGCAGGGAGCCCGTCCATGGGCATCAAAGTCGGCGGCCTGCTCGGTCTTATCGTCCTGATCGCGGATGTCTGGGCGATCGTGCATGTCTTCGGCAGTGGGCGCCCCGTCGGCGTCAAGGTGCTTTGGACCGTGCTGATCCTGATATTTCCGATCCTCGGCTTCCTGATCTGGTTGCTGCTTGGCCCGCGCGCGCCCAAGGGACTGTAGCGGTCCGCTCGGCGCGAGCCAGCCTGCGCCAGTGCGAGTACGCCTGCCGGCCCTTTGAGTCCCAGCCGCGCTCCGGGTTGCAGCGAGCGGCGGCGCTACGATATGTCGAACAGCGAGAGAAATCCGGATGCCGGGCCAGCCCCGGCATGGCAGGCTGAGGGACGGCGCAGCGAGCACATACAGGAATGGCGAAAACCACAGGCGAGATCCGCAAACATTCCGATCCGGGCCGCCGGCCGGGTCGCGGCCCGGCGCAGCCCAAGGGCCGCCAGGTCGATCCCGCGGCCCTGGACGTGGTGCGGGACCTGCTCGGCGAGCGGCCGCGCCGGCGCGACCTGCTGATCGAGCACCTGCACCTGATCCAGGACCACTTCGGCCACATCTCGGCCGCTCACCTGGCGGCGCTCGCCGATGAGATGCGGCTCGCCCAGGCCGAGGTCTACGAAGTCGCGACCTTCTATGCCCATTTCGATGTGGTCAAGGAGACCGAGACGCCGCCGGCCCCGCTGACGGTCCGGGTCTGTGACAGCCTGACTTGCGAGCTGATGGGCGCGCGTGCGCTGCTTGAGGACCTGCAGGCGGACCTCGATCCCATGCGGGTCCGGGTGGTCCGCGCGCCCTGCATGGGGCACTGCGATCGCGCGCCGGCCGTCGAAATCGGCCACCACTACGTCGACCAGGCGACCTCGGCCGAGGTGAAGGCGGCGATCGAGGCGGGCGGGACCTACGCCGAGCTTTCGGCTGGCTCGGATTTCGGGCGCTATGTCGAAGGTGGCGGCTATCGCCTGGTCCGGCGCTATCTCGGGCTCGACGGGCAGGCCGATTTCGATCAGGCGGTGCGCGACCTGCTCGGCGCGCTCAACGAATCCGGCCTGCGCGGCCTCGGCGGCGCCGGCTTTCCGACCGGGCGCAAATGGGAGTTGGTGCGGCGAGGCCCGAAGCCCCGCTATCTCGCGGTCAACGCTGACGAGGGCGAGCCCGGCACATTCAAGGATCGATATTATCTCGAGCGCGATCCGCACCGTTTCCTCGAGGGCGCGCTGATCGCCGCCTGGTCGATCGAGGCGGCGGCCGTCTACATCTACCTGCGCGACGAGTACCCCGGTATCCGCCAAGTCCTGCTGCACGAGATCCAAAAGCTCGAGGCGGCCGGCCTCGCGTCGCCCGGCTATCTGATCCTCCGCCGCGGTGCCGGGGCCTACATCTGCGGCGAGGAATCGGCGATGCTCGAGAGCATCGAGGGCAAGCGCGGCCTGCCGCGCCACCGGCCGCCTTACGCCGCCGAGGTCGGGCTGTTCGGTCGTCCGACTCTGATCAACAATGTCGAGACACTGTACTGGATCCGGGACATCGTCGAGCGGGGCCCGGAATGGTTCGCGAGCCAGGGCCGGCATGGCTCTAAGGGCCTGCGCAGCTATTCGGTTTCGGGGCGGGTCAAGGAGCCCGGCGTCAAGCTCGCGCCGGCCGGCATCACCGCCAACGAGTTGATCCATGAGTTCTGCGGCGGCATGGCGGATGGCCACCGCTTCAAGGCGTACCTTCCGGGCGGCGCCTCGGGCGGCATCCTGCCCGCAAGCATGGCCGATATCCCGCTCGATTTCGGCCAACTGGAAAAGCACGGCTGCTTCGTCGGCTCGCACGCGGTCGTGGTGCTCTCGGACCGTGACGATATCCGGGCCGCCGCGCTCAATCTTTTGCGCTTCTTCGCCGACGAGAGCTGCGGCCAGTGCACGCCCTGCCGGGTCGGCTGCGAGAAGGCGGTCAAGCTGATGGAGCGCGAGGTCTGGGATGAGCCCCTCCTCGAGGAACTCTGCCGCGCCATGGCGGATGCCTCGATCTGCGGCCTCGGCCAGGCCGCGCCCAACCCGATCCGCTCGGCGCTCAGATATTTCTCGGACGGATGGCCAGATGGCCACGGCCAGTAGGCTGATCTTTCCGGACGGCCGACTCAGCGAGTGCCGCAATCCCACAGATTGGGGTCACCCCTCACAGACGCGTGGGAAGGGCGCAGTGTGGCCGATTGGCCGACGACCAAATGCCAGCATGCGAATTTTCCGCAAGTGCGGTTTCATGCGGAGCGCTTGGTATCTACCAGACGGCTTGCTTCTGACCAGCCAATCAACGACCGCCCGGCTCTGGGCGTGCAAACTGAGGGACCGTGACCATGATGAAGACCACCGCTTTGAGCCTGGTCCTGGGCACCATGTTCTTCGTCGGCGCGGCGCAGGCCGAGCCCGCGAAGCTGACCACGAGCCAAATGGATCAGGTCACCGCCGGCGACATCACCCAGGCGAACGT
>DATAOG010000215.1:0-3085 GCA_036265855.1 Geminicoccaceae bacterium
TCAACCTGCCGATCGTGGTCTGGATGCTGTTCACCTTCTTCAAGGAGGTGCCCAAGGACATCCTCGAGGCGGGCCGCATGGACGGCGCCAAGCCCAAGCAGGAGCTGCTCCACATCCTGATGCCGCTGTCGCTGCCGGGGATCGCGTCGACCGGCCTGCTCGCGGTCATCCTTGCCTGGAACGAGGCCTTCTGGAGCCTGAACCTCACGACCTCCGCGGCCGCGCCGCTGACCACCTTCATCGCCTCGTTCTCGAGCCCGGAGGGCCTGTTCTGGGCCAAGCTCTCGGCCGCCTCGACGATGGCGATCGCGCCCATCCTGGTGTTCGGCTGGATGAGCCAGAAGCAGCTGGTGCGCGGCCTGACCTTCGGCGCCGTCAAATAGGGAGACGACGGATGGCAACGCTTCGACTGCGCGATCTGCGCAAGAACTATGGCGAGGTCGAGGTCATCAAGGGCGTCAACCTCGACATCAACGATCGCGACTTCGTCGTGTTCGTGGGGCCCTCTGGCTGCGGCAAGTCGACCCTGCTGCGGATGATCGCCGGGCTGGAGGAGATCAGCTCGGGCGAGCTTCTGATCGACGGCGAGCGGGTCAACGACGTGCCGCCGGCCGAGCGCGGGCTCGCAATGGTGTTCCAGTCCTACGCGCTCTATCCGCACATGACCGTGCGCGACAACATGGGCTTTGCGCTCCGGCTCGCGGGCGTGTCCAAGGCCGAGCGCGACCAGAAGGTCCAGGCGGCGGCCAAGGTGCTCCAGCTCGAGACCTTCCTCGACCGCAAGCCCAAGGCGCTCTCCGGCGGCCAGCGCCAGCGGGTCGCGATCGGCCGGGCGATCGTCCGCGACCCCAAGGTGTTCCTGTTCGACGAGCCGCTCTCGAACCTCGACGCGGCGCTCAGGGTCCAGATGCGGATCGAGCTCGCCCGGCTCCACGACGAGCTCGACGCGACCATGATCTACGTCACCCACGACCAGGTCGAGGCGATGACGCTCGCCGACAAGATCGTGGTGCTGCAGACCGGGGTCATCGAGCAGACGGGCACCCCGCTCGAGCTCTACCACCACCCCGAGAACCTGTTCGTCGCGGGCTTCATCGGCTCGCCGAAGATGAACTTCCTGGACGCCAAGGTGGTCGGCAGCGATGCGGCGGGGGTCACGGTCGAGCTGATCAACCAGGACCAGGTCACGGTCGACGTCGCGCCCGGCCAGGTCGCGCAGGGCGAGCCGCTGACCCTCGGCATCCGCCCGGAGCACCTCCGGGTCACGCCCGAGCGCGGCGACGTCAGCGGCGAGGTGCTGGTCGCCGAGCGGCTCGGCGGCAACACCTACCTCTACACCCAGATCGCGGACGGCGTGATGCTGGTGGTCCAGGCCGACGGCGAGAACGCGACCCGGGTCCACGATCGGATCCAGGTCGTGATCGACGGCCGCCTCTGCCACCTGTTCAAGCAGGACGGCAGCGCGGTCCGGCGGGCAAGGCGGCATCCGCTCGCCGACATCAAGGATCCGACCGCGCACGCCGCGGCCTGAAGCCAGGGGGAGGGCCGGATGTACCTCGAGAAGTACGATCTCAAAGGCCGGACCGCGGTCGTGACCGGCGCCGGCCAGGGGATCGGGCTCGCCTGCGCCCAGGCGCTGGGCGAGGCGGGCGCCAAGGTGATCATCGGCGAGCTCCTGCCCGAGCGCGGCGAGGAGGCGAGGGCCCAGCTCCAGCGGCAGGGGATCGAAGCCCACGCGCTGCCGCTCGACGTCACCAGGTCCGCAGAGGTCGACCAGATGGCCGCGCGCGTCCAGCGCGAGCACGGCGGCTGCGACATCCTGGTCAACAACGCCGGCGTCGCCAAGAGCGACGTGCGCGCCGAGGACACCAGCGACGAGCACTGGCGCTTCCACATCGAGGTCAACCTGAACGGCCTGTTCTGGTGCTGCCGGGCGTTCGGCCGGCAGATGCTGGCCAAGGGCAAGGGCTCGATCGTCAACGTCGGCTCGATGTCCGGCTTCATCGTCAACAAGCCGCAGCCGCAGGCCTTCTACAACGCCTCGAAGGCGGCGGTGCATCACCTGACCCGCTCGCTCGCCGCCGAGTGGGCGAGCCGCGGCGTGCGGGTCAACGCGGTCGCCCCGACCTACATCGAGACGCCGCTCACGCGCTTTGGCATGGAGGACCAGGCGATGGCCGCGGTCTGGCTCGAGATGACGCCGATGCGCCGGGTCGGCCAGCCCGAGGAGATCGGCTCGGTCGCGCTGTTCCTCGCCTCCGACGCGTCCAGCCTGATGACCGGCGCGATCGTGCTCGCCGACGGCGGCTACTGCTGCTGGTAGGGGGCCCGGACCGATGAAGCTCGACGGCAAGGTTGCGATCGTCACCGGCGGCGCCCGCGGCATCGGCGCCGCGATCTGCCGGCGCTACGCCGACGAGGGCGCCCGGGTCGTCATCGCCGACGTCCTGGAGCGCGAGGCGCAGGCGCTGGCCCGCGAGCTCGGCCGCGACGCGTTCGCGGTCCAGCTCGACGTCACGAGCCGGCGCTCGATCGACGCCATGGTCGAGAGCGTCCTCGAGCGGGCCGGCGGCATTGACATCCTGGTCAACAACGCCGCGATCTTCGAGATGGCGCCCTTGCTCGAGATCACCGAGGCGAGCTTCGACAAGCAGTTCGCGGTCAACGTCAAGGGGCTCCTGTTCACGCTGCAGGCGGTCGCGGCGCAGATGGTCAAGCAGGGCCGGGGCGGCAAGATCGTCAACTTCTCGAGCCAGGCCGGCCGGCGCGGCGAGCCGCTGGTCGCGGTCTACTGCGCCTCCAAGGCGGCCGTGATCAGCCTCACCCAGTCGGCCGGCCTCGCGCTGATCAAGCACCGCATCAACGTCAACGGCATCGCCCCGGGCGTGGTCGACACGCCGATGTGGGACCAGGTCGACGCGCTGTTCGCGAAGTACGAGGGCCTGCCGGTCGGGGAGAAGAAGCGCCAGGTCGGCCTGGCCGTGCCCTACGGCCGCATGGGCGTGCCCGAGGACCTGGCCGGCGCCGCGGTGTTCCTGGCTTCGGCCGATGCCGACTACGTCGTCGCCCAGACCCTGAACGTCGA
>DATAOG010000216.1:0-3158 GCA_036265855.1 Geminicoccaceae bacterium
CGCCGACCCGCGCGGTGCTGGTCGCCGCGGGCGCGCGGCCGGTCGCGGTGCCGGTCGACGACGAGGGCCTGAGCGTGATCGAGGGCCGGCGCCTGGAGCCGGCGGCGCGCCTGATCGCGGTCTCGCCCTCGCACCAGTTCCCGCTCGGGATCACGATGAGCCTGCAGCGCCGGCTCGAGCTCCTGGACTGGGCGCGCGCGGCGGGCGGTTTCGTGCTCGAGGACGACTACGACAGCGAGTACCGCTACGCCGGCCGGCCGCTCGCAGCGCTCCAGGGGCTCGATCGGGACGGCCGGGTCATTTACGTCGGCACGATGAGCAAGGTCATGTTTCCGGGCCTGCGGGTCGGCTACATGGTCGTGCCCGAGCAGCTGATCGACGCGTTCCTCGCGGTCCGGGCGCTGGTCGACGCGCACCCCTCCTCGATCGCCCAGGCCGCGCTCGTCGACTTCATCGGCGAAGGCCATCTCGCGGCTCACATCCGGCGCATGCGCGCGCTCTACGCCGAGCGCCAGGCGCTGCTGGTCGGCGCGATCCGGGAGCGGCTCGGCGAGCGCCTGGCGGTCGCGCCGTCGGCGGCAGGCATGCATCTGGTCGGCTGGCTGCCGGGCGGCGCGGAGGACCGCGCGATCGCGAACGCCGCCGCCGAGGCGGGCGTCGAGGCGCCGGCGCTCTCCAGCTACTATCACGGGCCGGCCGCGGCGCGCGGCCTGCTGCTCGGTTACGCCGGCGTGCCCGGGCCGGCGATCGGACCGGCGGTCGCGCGTCTCGCGCTCGCGGTCGAGCGCGGGCTCGGTCGCGAGCCCGACCGCTCCGCCGGCTAAACGGGGTCGCCTTCCTCGCCCGCCTCCCGGGAAGGGCGCAGCGCGAGCCCCGGATCGGCGCCGATGCCGGCCGCGAGCGCCTGATCCCGCCGGCCGGCCAGGCCTCGGCGGCCCTTCAGCTCCGCCTTCATCGCGTCGACGAACACCTCGGCGCGGTTGCGGCCGAGCGCCTTGGCGCGGTAGAGCGCGATGTCGGCATGGTCGAGCAGCGGCTCGGCCGCGCCGCCGTGCTCAGGGTGGAGCGCGACCCCGACGCTGGCCGTGGTCCGGATCACCTCACCGTCGATCAGGAAGGGCTCGGCGACGATCTCGACGATCTTTCGCGCGAGCACCTCGGCACCTTGCGGCTCCCGCAGCCCGGTCTGGACGATCGTGAACTCGTCGCCGCCGTAGCGGGCAAGCGTGTCGCTCTCCCGGACGGCGCCCCGGAGCCGGTCGGCGACCGCGCACAGCAGGCGATCGCCGAACGGGTGGCCGGAGCTGTCGTTGACCGCCTTGAAATCGTCGAGGTCGAGCATCAGCACCGCGATCCGCCCGCGCTCGCGCCGCGCCTGGAGCAGAGCCTGGTGCAGCCGGTCGAGCAGCAGCGCGCGGTTCGGCAGCCCGGTCAGCGGGTCGTGGTGCGCGAGGTGGCGCACGCGCTGCTCGGCCAGCTTGCGCTCGGTGATGTCGAGCAGCACAACCTGGATCGCGGGCTCGCCGTCGGCCTCGGTCACCGGCACCGAGACGATCTCGACATCCAGGCTCTGGCCGTCGAGACGCACGATGCGGATCTCGCAGGGACCGGGCGCGTCGGGCAGCGCATCCCCGGCCCGCTGGAGGAATCGCCCTCGATCCTCAGGGTGGACCATGAACACGAGCGGGCGGCCGACCACGTCCTGCGGGCTGCGGGTGCCGAACATCTCGAGCGCCCGCGCGTTGGCGAACACGACCCGTCCGTCGCGATGGCTGAGGAGCGCGATCGGCCCCGCCTCGACCAGCCGCCGATAGCGCAGCTCGCTCTCGCGCAAGGCCTGCTCGGTCGCCTTGAGCTCGGTGATGTCGATGCTGACCCCGTCCCAGACGACGCTGCCGTCCTCCTGGCGGGCCGGAGTCGCTAGCGTCCGGAACCAGCGAAAACCGCCGCCGCGCACCACGATCCGGCAGTCGCCGCTGAACGGGCTTAGCTGATCGGCCGAGGCCGCGATGGCCGCGAGCCAGGCCGCCCGATCCTCCGGATGTACGGCGTCCTGGAGCAGTGTCGGGTCCTCGGCCACCGCCGCCGGGTCGAGGCCGTGGCGGAGCTCGAACTGCGGGCCGTGATACGGATAGCTGATCCGGCCGTCGGGATGGCGGATCCGGCGATAGACGACGACCGGAATGCTGTCGATGATGCTGCAAAGCGGCGCCTCGCGGGTTCGCCGGTCCCCCGCCCGGCGCTTGAGCTCCGTGATGTCGGTATGCAGCGCGGCGATGCCGCCGTCGGCGGTGCGGCGACCGGAGATGCGCACCCACTGCCCGTTGGCGAGCCGGCGTTCGACCACCTCGGCCGGCCGCTCGTGGCGCTGCTGGACGCGCAGGGCGACCCAGGCCGCCTCGCGACCGATCGCCTCGGGGATGTAGCCCTGCTCCGCGCAACGCAGGAGCAGCTCGGCGAAACCGATCCCGGGCCGGAGGTGCGAGGCGACCGCCGGGTAGAGGTCGCGAAGACGTTGGTTGCAGAACACGAGACGATCCTGGGCGTCCCAGAGCGCGATACCGTCCGCGACGATCTCGATCGCCTCGCGCAGCTGGGCCTGGGTGTGCCGGGCCAAAAGCTCAGTGGCCCGCAACGCTTCCTCCAGGCGCGCGCGCTCCGCGAGCGCGGCTTCGAGCCGCTGCTCGAGTGCCTGGAGCTCCGAGGCCCGCCGGGCGGGCTGCTGCACCGGATCCGGCGCTAGGGCGACCGCTCGCGAGGATCCGTCGGACGGTGCCTTCTCGGGTTCCCCTGACGTCGGTCGCGCCATCGTGACTGGGCCTGAAACCTCACCGGTTGCGGCGTCGGCCGCTCGGCTTGCTCATCGGAGCAAGTTTCGCCACGAACGAGCAGAACCGTGCGGACGTTCCGATTCGTGACCAGCTCTAGCAGAGGTTTATCTGGAGATCACGACCGCTGCCAAGTCATCAGCCTGCGGCCGCACGGGTCAGGTGGTTGCCGGCCCGAGCCGCTTCGACATCAGATGACGCCGGTGATCGACGAAGCCGGCCCGGCGATAGAGGTTGATAGCCGGATTGCCGTGCTCGACCTCTAGGCCAGATGTTTGCCGTGGGGCGATGAGTCTGTAGTGGCGGTTCGCCCCGACGTGTCGGATGAGG
>DATAOG010000217.1:0-5123 GCA_036265855.1 Geminicoccaceae bacterium
ACGACGCCGTCGATCTCGTAGGGCAGCTCGAACCGGCGGGCCGCGATCCGGCTGTGATAGTCGAGCAGCGCCGCCTCGTCTTCGCCCCGCTCGACCAGCGGGTTGACCTGGAACCCGTAACCCTTCAGGCGTTCTAGAAAACCGCTGTAGCTGCCCTCGACCGGCGGCTCGGCCTCACCCCAGGCGTAGGCGAAGAAACGCAGCCGCCGTCGCGCTGTAATGGTCGAATCGAGCTGGCGCAGCGAGCCCGCCGCCGAGTTGCGGGGATTGGCGAACAGCGGCTCCCCGGCGGCCGCTCGCGCCTGATTGAGGGCAACGAAATCCGTCCGCTCCATATAGACCTCGCCGCGCACTTCCAGCACCGGGGGCGGCTCCCTGGTGTTCAGATGGAGCGGAACGTCCCGGATCGTGCGCAGGTTCCGCGTGACGTCCTCGCCGACCGAGCCGTCGCCGCGCGTGGCACCGAGGCGAAACTCGCCGTGCTCATAGCGAAGAGTACTGGACAGACCGTCGATCTTGGGCTCGGCGACCAGCGCGAGCGGCGCGCTTTCGGGCAGGTTCAAGAAGCGCTGCACCCGGCGCAGGAACTCGACCACCCCGGCGCCGTCCATGGCGTTGTCCAGCGACAGCATCGGCACGCGGTGCCGGACCTTGCCGAAGTCGGCAACCGGTGGCGCGCCGATCCTGTGCGAGGGGCTGTCGGGCCTGACCAGGTCGGGAAAGCGCGCCTCGATCGCCTGATTGCGCCGGCGCAGGCGGTCGTACTCGGCGTCCGTGATCTCGGGCGCGTCGCTCTGGTAGTAGAGGCGGTCGTGGCGGGTAATCTCCGCGGCCAGCGCCGCCAGCTCCTCGCGCGCCTGATCGCGCGTGAGCTCCTCGACCGCACTCGGCTTGGCTGTGGGCACGGACGTTCAGCCCGAGTGGGCGATCAAGCTTTCCGCGGCGGCGCGCGCGGCCTCGGTGATCGTGGCGCCTGCCAGCATGCGCGCGATCTCCTCACGCCGCCCGGCCATGCCCAGGCGGTGGGCAGTCACCGTCGCGCGGCCGCCTCGAACCGTCTTCTCGACCCGAAAGTGATGATCGGCGCGCGCCGCGACCTGGGGCGCATGGGTCACGACCAGGACCTGGACCACCCGGCTGAGCCGCGCGAGCCGCTCGCCGACCGCATCCGCCGTGGCCCCGCCGATACCGGTGTCGACCTCGTCGAACACGAGGCACGGGGTCGAGTCGACTCCGGCGAGCACGACCTTGAGAGCCAGCATCAGCCGGGCGAGTTCGCCGCCCGACGCGATCCGAGCGAGCGGGGCCAGATCCTGACCGGGGTTGGTCGCGATCTCGAACCCGACCCGCTCGGCGCCGGCGGCCGACCATTCGGCCTCGGGCAGCGGGTTCAGCCGCGCCTGAAAACGCGCCTTGTCAAGCTTGAGCGGCGCCAGTTCGCCCAGCACCGCACGTGCGAGGCGGCGGGCGGTCGCTTCACGGGCCGCCGATAGGCGCCGGGCGCTGGCGTCGAATTCCGTACGTGCCTCGGCCGCCGCCCCGATTGCCAGGGTCAGACGCTGGCCGCTCGCCTCGATGCTCTCGACCCGGCGCGCGATCTGCTCGCGGAGTGCCGCGAGCTCATCGACCGGCACCCGATGCTTGCGCGCCGTCGCCCGGAGCGCGAACAGCCGCTCCTCCACGCTTTCCAGGCGATCGCCATCGCGCTCGAGCGCGCGGCCCGCCTGGTCGAGCAAACCGCCCGCCTCTTCGAGCTCGACCCGGGTACGCTCGAGCGCCGCCGCCACAGGCTCGAGCAGCGTCGTCGCGCTGGGCGTGACCCGCTCGATCGCGCGCTGAGCAGTGGCAAGCCGCGCCTCGATGCCGCCCTGACCGCGCAGGACCGCCAGGGCCTCGGCGATGGCCTGCCCGAGCTTCTCGCGGTTGATCAGGCGCGTTCTGGTATCCGCGAGCATTGCCTCCTCGCCCGGCGCCGGCGCCAGCTCCTCGAGTTCGGCCAGCATATGGCGCCAGTAATCCTCCTCGCGGGTCGCCCGGTCGACCTCGGCCGCGACCGCCAGTCGCTCCTGCTCGGCCTGCCGCCAGCTCTCGTGGGCCCCGCGGGTGGCGATCGCCAGGTTCTCGAGCCCGCCATAGGCATCGAGCAGGCGCCGCTGGATCGCCGGATCGAGCAGCGCCTGCTGCTCGTGCTGGCCGTGGACCTCGACCAGCTCCTCGCCGATCCGGCGCAGCAGGCCGCTACTCACAGGCTGGTCGTTGACGAACGCCCGCGAGCGGCCGTCGGCCGAGAGGACCCGGCGCAGAACCAGCTGGTCCTCGGCCTCGATGCCATGCTCGGCGAGGAAGCGCCCGGCCGGCGCCTCGGTCGAGTAGGAAAAAGCCGCGCTGACCGAGGCCTGCGCTGCGCCCGAGCGCACCAAGGCGCGATCGCCCCGGCCACCGAGCGCAAGACCAAGCGCGTCGAGCAGGATCGACTTGCCGGCGCCGGTCTCACCGGTCAGCACGCAGAGCCCGGGCGCGAACTCGAGCTCGAGCCGGTCGATCAGGACCAGATCGCGGATCGCGAGGCTGGTCAGCATGACGCCCGCCGCCGGGTCAGGGGCGGGCGCCCGGGCCCCGGCCCACCGTCACGGTTCGGGCCCGCCGTTAATCAGGGCGTAACTGTCCTCGTACCAGCGGCTGCCCGGGAAATTGTAGCCGAGCACCGCCGCGGTGCGGCGCGCCTCGTCGGTCACGCCCAACGCCATGTAGGCCTCGGTCAGCCGGTGCAGCGCCTCGGGCACGTGCGTCGTGGTCTGGTAATTTTCAATCACGTTGCGGAACCGGTTGATCGCGGCAACGTACTTGCCCCGCTCCAGATAATAGCGGCCGATCGACATCTCCGTGCCGGCCAGATGGTCGCGGGTGAGCTGCAGCTTCAGCTCGGCGTCACGGGCGTAGTCACTGTCGGGAAAACGGCGAATCAGCTCCTCGAAAGCCTTGAGCGCGTCCTCGGTCATCTTCTGATCGCGGCGGACATCCGAGATCTGCTCATAATCGCAGATGCCGATCAGATAATAAGCATAAGCGACATCTTTGTTCCCCGGGTGCAGGTCGATGAAACGGCGCGCCGCATCGATCGCCGCATCGTACTCATTCGCCTGATAGTAGGCGTACGCGGCCATCAGCTGGGCGCGGGTCGCCCATTCCGAATAGGGATGCTGACGATCGACCTCCTCGAACGCCTGAGCGGCCTTGTGCGAATCGCCGGCGTTCATGAGATCGTAAGCCTGATTGTAGAGCTCCTCGACCGGGCGCTCGACGTAGGGCGGCTCTCCCTTGCCGGCGCAGCCGGCAACCAGCGCGATCAACGCCAGCGAGAGGAACGCGAGCCGCAACTGACCTGGACCTAGCCGTCTCGTGTGCATGACGGCGCCCAAGATTGGCGGCCCGGTGCCGCCTGTCAAGCGCCACTGCGCCGCGCTCGCCCGAGCATTCCGGCTACCCGTAAAGGTAGCGCAGACCGAGCTCCTTGCGCCTGTATGAGGCGAAAACTAGAATCTATCTCTGCGCATTGAGCGATGGCCGCCGAGGCATGCCAGCCGGCTGCACGTTGGCGGGCTTGCCGCCGCCGCGACAGGGGACGGTATGGGCACGCGCACCAAGCGCATCGATCAACACGTGGGCGAGCGAATGCGGCTGCGCCGGACCGAGCGCGGCCTCACTCAGGAGCAGCTGGCCACGGCGCTGGAAGTGTCCTATCAGCAGATTCAGAAATACGAGACCGGGGCGAACCGGATCAGCGCCGGCCGGCTGTACGAGATCTCACGCAAGCTAGAGGTCGAGGTTGGCTACTTCTTCGTCGGGCTCGAACCGGATCAAGAACCCCTGCCGACCCCGCTCGAGCACGGCGGTCGCCAGCGCTCGGCGATCGAGCTGGTGCGCAAATTCGCGCAGATCCGGGAGCCTGAGGTTCGCGCTGCGATCGCCGGCCTGGTGAAGACGGTGGTCGATCGCGGAGGTTGAGGCGGCCCACCCGGGGAAAGGGCGACCTTCAGGCCCGCGCAGCCCGCCGGAGGGGCCGCTCCAGCTCGATCGGGCCGAAACCATCGACCATGCGCCAAGCGGTCGGATCGGCGAACAGCGCGCGCAGCAGCCGATTGTGCAGCGTATGTCCGGCACACCGGCTGGTGAATCGCCCGATCAGCTGGCCGCCCGCAAGATAGAGATCACCGATGCTGTCGAGGACCTTGTGGCGAACGAACTCATCGGGGTAGCGCAACCCTTCCTCATTGAGCACCCGGTCCTTGCTGATGACAACCGCGTTTTTGAGCGAGCCCCCGAGCGCCAGGCCGCGGGACCACAACTCCTCGACCCGGTCGGCGAAGCCGAAGGTCCGCGCCCGGGCGATCTCGGTCTTGAACTCGTCGGCGCTGAACCGCCGGCGCATCGCCTGGCTGTCGATCAACGGGTGATCGAACTGAATTTCGCAGGCCACCTCGAAGCCATCCGCTGGCTCGAGCCGGGCGTATTTGCCGTGGGCGCTCACGCCCACCGTCTTCAGGACCTCGATCCGTGAGCGCAGCCGGTGCTGCTCGACCACGCCGGCGCATTCGATCAGAAACACGAACGGCTCGGCGCTGCCGTCCATGATCGGCAGCTCCGGCCCGCCGACCTCGACCAGAACGTTGTCGATCTCGCAGATCGCGAGCGAGGCCATCAGGTGCTCGACGGTGGCCACCATGACGCCGCCGGACTCGCCGAGCGTCGTGCACATCGTGGTGTCGCAGACCTGATCGAAGCGGGCGGGCAGCGGTCGGGAGCCGGCGCGGTCGTAGCGCAGGAATTGGATGCCGCTGTCGGGCTCGCTCGGGTGCAGGGTTAAGGACACGCGTGCCCCGGTGTGGAGACCGGTACCGACGCAACCAATCGGGTTGCGGAGTGTCCGTTGGGTAGAGCCGTTGTGCAAGGCCTCTTGCGGGCCAAGTCTGACCACTCTCCCCTCTCGTTCGCCTGCCCGCATTGCTGTTTGCGTTGGCATTGTCGATCCCGCGACCCGTGGAGTCCCCGATTGGGAGGCCTGAAAGAGGCCTCCAGCCCAGGTCTACCAACCTGGTCTGAAGGCCTCCAATCACACTTCGTTA
>DATAOG010000218.1:0-5460 GCA_036265855.1 Geminicoccaceae bacterium
ACCTCTACGCCCTGCTCGGCGTCGGCCGCGACGCCAGCCAGGACGAGATCAAGCGGCGCTACCGCAAGCTCGCCAAGGAGCTGCACCCGGACCTCAACCCGGACAAGGAGGTCGCCGAGCGCTTCAAGAGGATCACCGCCGCCTACGACATCCTCTCGGACCCGGACAAGCGGGGCCGCTACGATCGCGGCGAGATCGACGCCAGCGGCCAGGAGCGGCCGGAGCAGCGCTTCTACCGCGAATACGCCGAGGAGCCGGGCGCGACCCGCTTCTACACCCGCGAGGGCTTCGGCGACGCCGAGGGCCTGCACGACTTCTTCGAGAACCTGTTCGGCGGCGCCGGTGGCCAGGCCGAGGCAGGCGCGCGCGGCTTCCGGATGCGGGCGCGCGGCGCCGACGTCTCCTACAGCCTGCCGGTCGACTTCATCGACGCCGCCAAGGGCGCGAGGAAACGGGTCACGGTCGGCGAGGGGCGCACGATCGACCTGACGATCCCGCCGGGCGTGCACGACCGCCAGACGCTGCGGCTGAAGGGCCAGGGCATGCCCGGGTTCGAGGGCGGCCCGCCGGGCGATGCCTACGTGGAAGTGCACATCCAGCCGCATGCGCTGTTCGAGCGCAAGGACAACAACGTCCATGTCGAGCTGCCGGTGAGCCTCTCCGAGGCGGTGCTCGGCGGCAGGATCGAGGTGCCGACGATCGACGGCCCGGTCACGATGACGATCCCCAAGGGCTCGAACACCGGCACGACGCTCCGGCTGCGCGGCAAGGGCATCGTCGACCCCAGAACCGGCCAGCGCGGCGATCAGTACGTCAGGCTCAAGGTGGTCCTGCCCAGGACCGCCGACCCGGAGCTCGAGGAGTTCGTCCGCCGCTGGTCGCCGAGCCATGGCTATGACCCGCGCGCCGGGATGGGAGGCGGCGGATGAGGACGCTGGCCGAAGTGGTGCTCGCGGTCGAGCGGGTCGAGCGGGTCGAGCTTGTCGCCTGGGTCGAGCGGGGCTGGGTCGCGCCCGCCGGCCGGCGCGGTCCGGAGCCTCTGTTCTCCGAACTGGACGTCGCCAGGGTCTGCCTGATCTGCGATCTGGTCCACGACCTCGCGGTCGAGGAGGAGACGGTGCCGCTCGTGCTTTCGCTGCTCGACCAGGTCTACGCGCTCCGCCGCCAGCTCAACGCGCTGACCGGCGCGGTCCAACGCCAGCCCGACGACGTCCGCCGCCGGATTCTCGACCTCCTGACCGTCCGCCCGGCCACCGGCGCGGGCCGCTAAATCTTAGCCGGCGATCAAGCCCGAGCTCACTTGCGCCAGCGCCGCCGCGGCTCCGCGCCCGGCGGCGCTCTCTCGGCTCAGGTCAAGCCCCGGTCATCCGGCGCGCCGGCCGATGTGGACCCGGCATGAAGCAGATATTACACAAGTTTAACTGGTCATAGAGCGCCATTCCCGGCAGATGAGGAGCCGTCCCCTCGGGAGGATTTCAGGGGAGGCGATCCTCCTGTCAGGAGGGGCGGGGTCGAGGCCCTCGTGCGCAAGCATGCCGAGGGCCTCCCCTTGCGCGGCGGATCTCTTTCGAAGCTCCGTCTGCCCCGTCTCGCCGCCGCTGGTCAGGTCGCGCCCGGCCGCGGCCGCAGCAGGTGGTGATGGTCCGGAGCGTAGAGCCGGCTGTCCTCGAAGCGGTCCGGCGCGAGCGCGCGGCCGATCAGGATCAGCGCGGTCCGGATGATCCCCCGCCCCCTGACCCTTGCCCGGATCGTCGCGAGCGTGCCGCGGATGATCTCCTGGTCCGGCCAGGACGCCCGGTAGACCACGATCGCCGGACAGTCGCCGCCGAGCACCGGGGTCAGCTCCCGGACGATCAGGGCCAGATTGTTGATCGAGAGATGGATCGCAAGCGTCGCCCCGGTCGCCGCGAAGCTCGAAAGGCTCTCGCCCGCCGGCATCGCTGAGGCGCGCACCGCGGTCCGGGTCAGGACCACCGATTGGGCGACCCCGGGCAGCGTCAGCTCCTGGCCGAGTGCCGCCGCGGCCGCGGCGAACGCCGGCACCCCCGGGGTCACGTCGTAGTCGATCCCGAGCGCCCGCAACCGGCGCGCCTGCTCGGCGATCGCGCCATAGAACGACGGATCGCCGGAATGCACCCTTGCGACCTCCAGCCCGTCCCGGTGCGCGCGCTCGATCTCGGCCATGATAGCCTCCAGATCGAGGGCTGCCGTGTCGATCACTCGCGGCGGCAGCGGCGCCTCGTCGCCGGCCTCGGCCACGACCTCGGCCGGCACCAGCGACCCCGCGTAGAGCACGACCGGGCACTTCCGGATCAGCCGCAGGCCCCGTACCGTGATCAGATCCGGCGCGCCCGGCCCGGCGCCGATGAAGTGGACGGTCACGGCGGCGTCCGATAGCCGCGCGGCGTGTACACCAGCGGCCCGCCGTGGCGGGTGCGCAGGAAGCGAGTCGCCCGCGCCCCGACGATGATCAGGCTCAGCATGTCGACCCCCGCCGGATCGAACCCGGCGAGCTCCGCGACCTCGATCGCCTCGCCGGCCCGGCCGAGGTTGCGGGCGTGGATCACGGGCGTCGCCGGGCCGCGCTCGCTGCCCAGGATCTCGAGCGCGCGCACCAGGCCCTCGCGCCGCCGGCGGGACGCGGGATTGTAGAGCACGGTCACGAAATCGCCCGCGGCCGCCGCTTGCAGCCGGCGCTCGATCGTCGCCCAGGGGGTCAGCAGGTCGGACAAGGAGATCGCGCAGAAGTCGTGGCCGAGCGGTGCGCCGGCGCGCGCCGCCGCCGCCTGCAGCGCCGAGACGCCGGGGCTGATCGTCAGCGCGATCCGCTGCCAGGCGGCATCCTCGGTCTGCTCGAGCAGCTCCAGGACCGCCGCCGCCATGCCGTAGATGCCGGCATCGCCTGAGCTGATCAACGCCACCCGCCGCCCGACGCCGGCCAGATCCAGCGCCTTTCGGGCGCGCGCCACCTCCTCCCCGAGCGCGAAGCCGTGGCGGACCGGCTCGCCGCCCGGCCGCGGACCGAGCAGATCGAGATAGCCCTGATATCCGACCCAGTCCTCGGCATCGGCGAGCAACGCCTCGGCCTCGCCGGTGCGCCAGGCGGCCGGACCCGGGCCGAGGCCGACCAGCGCGAGGCGCCCCTGCGGCCGGCCGATCCGGGCCACCTCGATCGGCGCCGGCGCACGCCCGATCGCGAGCGTCGCGCGCGCCGACCTGGTCTTGGCGACCAGCAGCTCGCCGGCCGGCCCGACCGCGGCCAGAGCAGCACCTTCGGCAACCCCATGGCAGCCCGTGGCCTGGAAGACCAGCGCCGAGGGATTGGCGAGCCGGGAGGTCTCGGCTTCCAGGCGCATGGCCGGCAGGAACCGGGCGGGCACGCCGAGCCGCGCGGCGAGCGCATGGATCGCGGGCTCGTCCGCCTTCAGCTCGATCGAGACCACGCACGCGACCGCCTGAGGTGCCAGTTCGTGCTCGGTCAGCGTCGCGACCACGAGCTCGCTCAGCTCCTCGGCAGCGATTCCGCGCTCGCAGCCGACGCCGAGCGCCAGGACCTTGGGATGCAGCACCAGGCAGCGATCCGATCCGGCGGCCTCGCGGTCGGTCACCAGCACCTGGCATTCGCCGGCCGGTCCGAACCTCGCCCCGCCCGCGACCAGCCAGTCGGTCGTCCCCGCCTCCCGCCGGAGCGCCACCTCCTGGCCGGCCAGAAGCGCGCTCATGACCGCCTTGGCGGCGGCCGGGTTGCGCACCGACCAGCCGGGGGGCGGCCGATCGAGCGCCAGCCCGAACCGGACATCGCCGGCGGACGTGATCGCGGCCTGGCCGCCCAGCGCGCCGGCAATCGCCCGCGCGAGGTCGTTGGCCCCCCGATGGCCCCCGAGCAGCGGCACCGCGAAGCTGCCATCCTCGGCGAGCGCCACGACCGGCGGCCCGGCCCGCTTGTCGCCGGCAAAGGGCGCCAGGATCCGGATCAGGATGCCGGCCGCGCAGATCCCGACGATCGGACGCGCGCCGCGGTAGAGGTCGTGCAGCAAGGTCGCGAGCTCGTCGTAGGCGAGCACATCGGCCGGCAGGTCCGCGCGCGGGCCGTGCACCGTGCATCCGGGCAGCACCGTCTGGATCCGGCGCGCTGCGGGAAGGCCGCTCGGGCCCAGCAGCACGATCGCCGGTCTAGCGTCCACCGCTTGCCGACCGGGGCAGCAGAACCAGCGCGAAATAGGGCGCCTCGTCGTCGTCGAAGTCGGTCAGGCGCAGCACCCGCTCGCGCCCGGCGCTCGCCCGCTCGACATAGATCGCGCGCTCGAGCAGCCCGAGTTCGCTCAGCACCTGCCTGACCTTGTCGACGTGTCGGCCGACCTTCAGGATCGCCGCCGCCTCCCTGTGGCCGAGCCGGGCGCGGAGCTGCGGCAGGGGCGCGGTCGCCGGCACCACGACGAAGCTCTCGGAGCCGGCGACCAGAGGCTGCCGGGCGGCGGCGGCCGCCGCTGTGAACGAGACCACCCCCGGTACGATCTCGGCCGCGTAGGCGGTCAGGCGGACCAGCAGCTGGGCGAACGAGCCGTAGAACAGGGGATCGCCCTCGCACAGCACCGCAACGTCGCGACCTTGTTCCAGCTCGGCGCCGATGCGCGAGGCGCCCTCGTTGTAAGCCGCCTCGGCGAGCTGCGGCAGCCGCTGCATCGGCAGCGCCAGATTGATCTCGCGCTGGCCGCCCAGCAGATGGGTCGCCGCGATCTGGCGCGCGATACTGGGGCGGCCGTTGGCCGACACATAGGCGACCACCGGCGCCTCGCGCAGGTACCGGATCGCCTTCAAGGTCATCAGCTCGGGGTCGCCGGGCCCGACGCCGATTCCGAGGAGTCGGCCGGTGATCACGGCTTGTGCGCGGCAAGCTGGGTGACCGGCATCGCCGGTCGCCAGCCCTGATAGCCGCCGACCTGATCGACCCTCGCGACCGCGATCCGGACCAGCTCGCCGCCGTGGTCGGCTTGCCAGGCGAGCAGCGCGCGCTCGCCCTCGACCGTGACCACGTTCGCGACCAGCCGGCCGCCGGGCGAAAGCGCCTGCCAGCAGGTATCGAGCAGGCCCGGCGCCGTCACGCCGCCGCCTACGAAGACCGCATCGGGGGCGGCAAGTCCGGTCAGGCAGGCGGGCGCCGCGCCCTCGCGCACCTCGAGCTCGGGGGTGCCCAGCGCCTCGGCATTGTCAAAGATCAGCGCGCAGCGCTCAGGCGCGCGCTCGATCGCGACCGCCCTGGTCCGGCGGGCGGCGCGCAGCCATTCGATCGCGACCGCGCCGCTGCCGGCGCCGACGTCCCACAGCAGCTGCCCGGGCAACGGCGCCAGCCGGGCAAGCGTGGCCGCCCGCACCTCGCGTTTTGTCAGCATGCCGTCGGAGCGGAAGGCGTCGTCCGGCAGCCCGGGCACACCCGGCCGGACCGGTACGCCCGGCTCGCTG
>DATAOG010000219.1:0-5448 GCA_036265855.1 Geminicoccaceae bacterium
GCCAGGCCGCCGCGCAGCACGAGCTCGATCGCGACCTCGGCGAGGCGCTCCCGGGCGATGCCGGGGGCGTTGATCAGGCCGCCCCGGATCATGCCGAGCAGTAGTGCCGGGGTGACCTCGAGGTCGAGCTTGCGGAAGTCGCCGCTCGCCATGCCGCGCTCGAGCACCCGGCGCAAGGTCTCGAGAATCGGCCGCCGCCGGTAGCGGAAGGCGGTCCGCAGGCGTTGCGCGAGGCCGGGATTGTCGCCGGCGATCAGGCGCAGCGGCTCAGCGTGGCGGCCGAGCGTGTCGACCAGCGTGCGGATCATCAGGGCCAGGCTCTCGGGCGGCGGCAGCGGCCGCGCCGCGACCTCCTCGAGGCTCTGCTGCAGCTGCCGCAGCACCTCCGCCAGCACCTCGAGGAACAATTCCTCCTTGGAGCCGAAATAGCGGTAGAGGGTCGGCTTGCCGACGCCGGCGGCGCGCGCCACGTCGTCCATCTGGACGGCGTCGTAGCCGGACGCGCCGAACAGCCCGCTCGCGGCCTCGAGCATGCGCTCCCGGCGCTCCGTGCGCCACGCAGGTTCCAGTGATCGCGCCATTGAAGATTTAACCCACCAGTTCTATTTTGTCACGGGACACCGTCGGAGGCAAGGCCGCCCCGGCACGACCGGCAGACCTCGGCGACACTGAGATGGCCGCATGACCAGGCGCGTTCTGTTCGCTCTCGCAGTGCTGCTGCTGATGGCGGCCGGCCTGTACTACCTGCGGCCGTTCGGCACATCCGAACCCGCGCAGGCCGCCCGCTCGGCCGCGGGCCAGCCGCGCACGCTGCCGGTGCTCGCGGCCGACGTCGTGACGCGGTCGATGCCGGTCGAGATCTCGACGATCGGCACCGTGCAGCCGATCGCGACCGTCGCGGTCAAGCCGCGGATCGACGGCCAGATCGTCAAGGTCGCGGCCGGGGACGGCCAGGAGGTCAAGGCCGGCGACGTGCTGTTCCTGCTCGACAGCCGGCAGGCGCAGGCGACGCTCGAGCAGGCGCTGGCGACGCTGCAGCGCGATCAGGCGCAGCTCGCCAATGCCCAGCGCGAGCTCGAGCGCCTGACGCCGCTCGGCCGCAAGGACTTCGCCTCCAAGCAACAGCTCGACGCCGCCCAGACCGGGGTCAGCGCCGCCGAAGCGACCGTCAAGGCGGACCAGGCCGCAGTCGAAGGCGCCCAGGTCCAGCTGTCCTACACGACGATCCGGGCGCCGATCGACGGCCGGCTGGGCACGATCGCGCTCAAGCTCGGCAATACGGTCCGGTCCGGCGATTCGGCGCCGCTCGTGACGGTCAACCAGCTACGCCCGATCTACGTCGCGTTCGCGGTCGCCGAGCGCTACCTCGCCGAGCTGCAGACCGCGATGGCCGCCGGGCCGCTGCCGGTCTCGGTGACGATCCCGGGCGACAAGGAGGCCGCGCCCAAGGGGCAGGTGAGCTATCTCGAGAACGCGATCGATTCCGAATCCGGCACGCTCTCGGTCAAGGCGACCTTCGGCAACCAGGACGAGGCGCTCTGGCCCGGCCAGTTCGTCAACGCGGTGGTCCAGCTCCGGGTCGAGCCCCATGCGCTGGTCGTGCCCTCGCAGGCGATCCAGCAGGGCCAGAACGGCGCTTACGTGTTCGTGATCAAGCCGGACGACAGTGTCGAATTGCGCCCGGTCACGATCGACCGTACCGTCGGCGGGGACACGGTGGTCGCGTCCGGACTGGCGGCCGGCGAGCGGGTCGTGACCGATGGCCAGATGCGGCTCAGCCCGGGCGCCAAGGTCGAGATCCAAAAGCCGGCGGCCGCGGCCGACCGGCCGGAGCGCGCGTCATGACGCTGCCAGAGCTCTGCATCCGCCGGCCGGTGATGACGACGCTCTTGATGCTCTCGTTCCTCGGCGCCGGCCTGTTCGGATATCGCCTGCTGCCGGTCGCGGCCCTGCCGCGGGTCGACTTCCCGACGATCCAGGTCACGGCCAACCTGCCGGGCGCCAGCCCGGAGACCATGGCGGCCTCGGTCGCGACCCCGCTCGAGCGGCAGTTCGCGACCATCGCCGGGATCAGCTCGATGACCTCGAGCAGCGGCGAGGGCCAGACCCAGATCACGCTGCAGTTCGATCTCAACCGTAACATCGACGGCGCGGCGCTCGACGTGCAGTCGGCGATCAGCACCGCGGCGCGCCTGCTGCCCACCGAGATGACCACGCCGCCCTCCTTCCGGAAGGTCAACCCCGCCGACTCGCCGGTCCTGTTCCTGGCGCTCAGCTCGCCGAGCCTGCCGCTTTCGGACGTCGACGAATACGCCGAGACGCGGATCGCCCAGCGCGTCTCCAGCCTGAGCGGGGTCGCCCAGGTCCTGGTGTTCGGCGCCCAGAAGTACGCGGTGCGCGTGCAGGTCAATCCGAACGAGCTGGCCGCGCGCGGGATCGGGCTCAACGAGATCGCCGACGCGCTCAGCGCGGCCAACTCCAACACGCCGGTCGGCGACCTCCAGGGGCCGCATCAGGGCGTCACGATCGAGGCCTCCGGCCAGCTCACCAGGGCGGCGCAGTACCGGCCGCTGATCGTTGCCTATCGCAACGGCCATCCGGTCCGCCTCGGTGACATCGCGACGGTGATCGACAGCGTCGAGAACGACCAGTTGGCGAGCCGGTTCAACGGCACCCGCGCGATCGTGCTCGCGATCCAGCGCCAGCCCGATGCCAACACGGTCGAGGTGGTCGACCGGGTCAAGGCCCTGGTGCCGCAGTTCCGCGCCCAGCTGCCGGCCTCGGTCAATCTGGATGTGATGCTCGACCGCTCGCAGTCGATCCGCGACTCGGTCGCCGAGGTCCAGTTCACGCTGATGCTCGCGGCCGCTCTGGTCGTGATGGTGATCTTCCTGTTCCTGCGCAGCCTGACCGCGACGATCATTCCGGCGCTGGCGCTGCCGATCTCGCTGATCGGCACGTTCGCCGGCATGTACATGCTCGGCTACAGCATCGACAATCTGTCGTTGCTCGCGCTCACGCTCTCGGTCGGCTTCGTGGTCGACGACGCGATCGTGATGCTCGAGAACATCGTTCGCCACATCGAGCAGGGCGAACAACCGATGCAGGCGGCGCTCCGGGGCTCGCGCGAGATCGGGTTCACGATCATCTCGATCACGCTGTCGCTGGTCGCGGTGTTCATTCCGGTGCTGTTCATGGGCGGCATCGTGGGCCGGGTATTCCGCGAGTTCGCGGTCACGATCAGCATGACCATCCTGGTCTCGGGCTTCGTCTCGCTGACGCTGACGCCCTTGCTCTGCAGCCGCCTGCTGCGGCCGCTGGCGCAGGGGGCCGAGGCGGGCGGCGGCGGGCATCGCTCGGGCGCGCTGTTCGACCGGGTGCGCAAGCTCTACGGGCGGACGCTGAGCATGGCGCTCGGCCAGCGCCGGGCGATGCTCGCGCTGACGCTGATGACGCTGGTCGGCACGCTTTACCTCTACGACGTGATGCCCAAGGGCTTCTTCCCGACCGAGGACACCGGCATCGTGCTGGTCACCACCGAGGCCGGGCAGGACATCTCGTTCGACGCGATGTCCGCCGCGCAGCGCGAGGCGGCCAAGATCGTCAAGGCGGATCCGGCGGTCGCCGTGGTCAACTCGACGGTCGGCGCCGGCGGCCTGAACGCTGCGGTCAACGCCGGCCGGATGTTCGTCGGCCTGAAGCCGCGGGATCAGCGCGACCTCGATGTCACGGGCGTGATCCAGCGGCTGCGCGCCAAGCTCAGCCATCTGCCGGGCCTGAACGTCTACATGCAGCCGATACAGAACTTCCAGATCGGCGGCCGGTCGGCGAAGAGCCTCTACCAGTACACCCTCCAAGGCACCGATCTCGCCGAGCTGCAGCGGCTGGCGCCCGACGTCGAGAGCCGCATGCGCAAGCTGCCGGGTCTGCAGGACGTGACCAGCGACCTCGAGCTCGACAAGCCCGAGGTGATGGTCGACATCAACCGCGATACGGCGGCCTCGCTCGGCGTCAGCGTCGACGACGTGCGCAACACCCTGTACTCGGCATTCGGCACCCGTCAGGTCTCGACGATTTACACCGCCACCAACGACTACCGGGTGATCCTCGAGGTCGATCCCAAGCACCAGCAGGACGCCAACGCGCTCGCCGACATCTACCTGCGCAACAGCCGCGGCCAGCTCGTGCCTTTGAACGCGGTCGCGACCGTCCACCGGATGGCCGGGCCGGTCACGGTCAGCCATCAGGGGCAGCTGCCGGCGGTGACCCTGTCCTTCAACCTGGCGCCTGGCGTCTCGCTGAGCCAGGCGGTCGCCGAGATCGGGGGCATGGAGCGCGACATCCGCCTGCCGGCGACCATCTCGACCGGCTTCCAGGGCACCGCGCAGCTGTTTCAGGACACGGCTGCCAACCAGGGGCTTCTGCTGCTGGCCGCGATCTTCGTGATCTACGTCGTGCTCGGCATTCTGTACGAGAGCTTCGTGCACCCGATCACGATCCTCTCGGGGCTGCCCTCGGCCGGGCTCGGGGCGCTGCTGACGCTGCTCGCGTGCGGCATGGACCTGGACGTGATCGCGATGATCGGCATCGTGATGCTGATCGGCATCGTCAAGAAGAACGCGATCATGATGATCGACTTCGCGATCGAGCGTCAGCGGAACACCGATGCGACGCCCGAGCAGGCGATCCACGAGGCCTGTCTGTTGCGCTTCCGGCCGATCATGATGACGACGATGGCGGCGATCCTGGGCGCCTTGCCGATCGCGATCGGCTTTGGCGCCGGCTCGGAGCTGAGACGGCCGCTCGGCGTCGCGGTGGTCGGCGGGCTGCTGGTCTCGCAGCTGCTGACGCTGTACATCACGCCGGTGGTCTATCTGTACCTGGAGCAGGCACGCACCTGGTTCGCCCGCTGGCGCGCCGGCGCGCCGCAGCCGGCGCCGGCGCCAGCGCCGGCCGAGCCGCCGATCCGGCTGCCGGCCCCGGCCGCCCAGCCATCGATCCGCCGCGCCTCCTGAGGTCGCGCGGCGCCGTTCGAGCGTCTCTGTCGAAGGTCCGCGGTGCCGTCTCAGCCGGGCTCGGGGCCGACGTCGGCCGGTTCCAGACCGTGGGGTCGGACTGGCGGCTCGCCCAGCGTGTGATCAGCCGGGGCATGCGCCTCGAGCCAGTCCAATACCGCCTTGTCGAGCAGGAGCTTCTCCTTCAGAGCCTCCTCGCCTGGCCAGCGGCTCGCCAACGCCGCAAGCAGCACCCCGGTCGGGGCGCCGGCAGCGGTCGGATACTTCAGCACCTCGATGACGCCGCCAGTGAAGGCGTCACGATCGGCAGGCAGCAAGGCCAGGATCGCACGGGTCCATGCGATCGCCTCTTCCCGCGAGCCCGTCCCGGCAAGCGCCATCTTTGCGCGTGAGAGAGCGGCACCGCGCTCCGTCTCCGGCAGACTGGGTGCCA
>DATAOG010000220.1:0-3129 GCA_036265855.1 Geminicoccaceae bacterium
ATCGGTCTCGACCCCGTGGACCGCGCTCCTCGCCGCCCGCGGCGTCACCCGGACCGCCAGGCGCACCCCGTCGACCTGCCCGCTCAGCCAGCTCAGGGTCGGCGCGCCGGGCACCGCACTCAGACGAACATCTGCCAGAGCAGCCGGCGCACGAACACCAGCAGCAGGATCAGGATCAGCGGCGAGAGATCGAGCCCGCCCAGGTTCGGCAGCAGATTGCGGATCGGCCGCAGCAGGGGCTCGGTCGCGCGATAAAGGAAGTCGCCGATCTGATGGACGAACGGGTTGCGCGTATTGATCACATTGAACGCGACCAGCCAGCTGAGAATTACCGACGCGATCACCACCCACATGTACAGCTCGAGGATGGTGTCGATGAGCCAGTGAAAAGGGTTCATGGGCCGAACCTGTGCGCAGCGAGCCACCCCGGCATGACGCGCCTTCCTGACCGGGCATTTCCATCGGGCGCGGACTATAGCAGCTGACCGCGAGACCGCCAGCCCCGAGGCGCGCGCGGCGCCCCCGGGCAGGCCTTGACAGCCCCGGCGGCGCTCACCATACAAGCTCGCGTGGCGGGGCCGTAGCTCAGTTGGGAGAGCGCTAGAATCGCACTCTAGAGGTCGGGGGTTCGACTCCCCTCGGCTCCACCATCGATTCGGCGCCGCCGTTTCAGGTCATCGACCGGGGCCGTAGCTCAGTTGGGTAGAGCGCGACGTTTGCACCGTCGAGGTCGTGGGTTCGACTCCCATCGGCTCCACCTGCTTTCGCCGCCCCACTTCTGAACCTGTCCGCGACCCGCCACGTTCTGCGGGCGACCGGCGGCTTCGAAGTTCGCCGGCGGCGAGCGCACTGCTGGCCTTGAAGGGCAGCCGCCGGCTCCGCACATTGGTCCGAACTGACTTCCTCAGCCGCGGGCCTGAGGTCGACGGCCCCGGCGTGGGCCGATGTCTCGCGGCCCTGACGTTGTCCGGAGGCATGGTCTGATCGCGCGCGTTGCCGCAGCCGGCCCGACCGCCCCCGCCGGGCGGCCCGAGCTGTCCGGCATCCGGCCCGCGACCGGCCAGCGAGCGCGCGGCGAGGTCTGATGGACAGCCTGGTCGCTGAGCTCTCCGCCTTCGTCTCGGTGGTCATCATCGACCTCGTGCTCGCCGGCGACAACGCGGTCGTGGTCGGGATGGCCGCGAGCGGACTGCCGCACGAAAAACGCCGGCGCGTGATCGCGGTCGGGATCGCGCTCGCGCTGGCCTGCCGGATTCTGTTCGCGCTGGTCGCCGTCCAGCTGCTGGCGATCATCGGCCTGCTGCTCGCGGGCGGGCTCTTGCTGCTCTGGGTCGCGTGGAAGATGTGGCGGGAGCTGCAGCCGCGCGCCGCCTTCCATTTTTCGGGCTCCCGGCGCGAAGCGTGCAGGCCGGTCGTCAAACGGCCGATCACGGCGATCTGGCAGATCGCGATCGCCGACGTGTCGATGTCGCTTGACAACGTGCTCGCGGTCGCCGGCGCGGCGCGCGATCACATGGCGATGCTGATCTTCGGGCTGGTCCTCTCGATCGCCCTGATGGGCGCCGCGGCAACCCTGATCGCACGCTTCCTGGAGCAATACCGGTGGCTCAGCTATGTCGGGCTCGCGATCATCACGATCGTCGCGCTGTCGATGATCTGGGAAGGCAGCGGCGAGGTCTGGGAGGCGGTGGCGAACGCTTGAGCGCGGCCTCCGGCCCCGGAATGTCGCCGTGACCGAGGCCGGCCCGGGCCTGATCGAGCGCTTCCGGACGGCGCGCGCCGATCCGGGGCTCGCCCTGCTGGAGGGCTTCCATCCGCTCAAGCACGCGGTCCGCTTCGGCGCCGGCATCGAGGTCGCGGTGGCACCCGAGACGGCACCGCTCGCTACGCTCGCCGAGCGCCTGGCGCCGGATCTCGGACCTTGGCTCGCCCGCCACCTGACCCTGGCGGCGCCGGCGCTGTTCGCGCAGCTGGCGTCTTTGGAAGTGGGGGTGGTTGCGATCGCGAAGCGACCCGCAATGAAGCTCGATCAGCTGCTCGCCGGGGGCGGACCGGGGCCGCTGGTGCTTCTGGAGCAACCACGCCATCTCGGCAACGTCGGGGCGGCGGTCCGGGTGGCAGCCGCCGCCGGGGCCACCGCAGTCCTGACCACCGGTCGACTCGATCCCTGGCATCCGGCGGCGCTCCGGGGCGCGGCCGGCCTGCACTATGCGATCCCCGTCGCCCGGATCGGCGGGCTGCCGGCCATGGCCCGGCCGCTGGTCGCGTTCGATCCCGCAGGCGAACCGCTCCGCTTGGATCGCCTGCCGGCCGACGCCATCCTGGCGTTCGGATCCGAGCGTCGGGGCTTGAGCGGCGAGCTTCGCGCCCGGGCCGAGCGCCAGCTCGCTCTGCCGATGCGGCCCGGGGTCTCCAGCCTCAATCTAGCGACCGCGGTTGCGGCCGTTCTGTACGCTTGGCGCCTCAGCCGGGGCGGTTGACGGCGAGCGGATGAACAACCTGGCGGTGCCAGCCAAGCTCGGGCGGAAGGGGGAGAGCGATGGGTCGTCTGGAGGGCAAAATCGCGCTGATCACCGGTGCCGGTCAGGGTATCGGCCGCGCCGCCGCTCGCCTGTTCGCCACCGAAGGCGCCAGGGTCGTGGTGGCCGAGATCGCGCGCGAGCAGGGCGAGGCGACCGCGAAGACGATCCGGGATGCCGGTGGCGAGGCGCTGTTCGTCGCGACCGACGTCAGGGATCCCGCGAGCGTCGAAGCCGCGGTCCGCACCACGGTCGACCGCTTCGGCAGGCTCGATGTTCTCTACAACAATGCCGGCGGCGCCACGGCCAGGGACGGCAAGGTGACCGAGATGGTGCTCGAGGAGTTCTGGCGCACGATCGGCGTCGACCTGTTCGGGACTTTCCTCGGCTGCCGGTTCGCGATCCCGGTCATGGTCGAAGGCGGTGGCGGCTCGATCATCAACACCACATCGATCCGCGCCATGATCGGCACTGCCGGCGCGGATGCCTACACCAGCGCCAAGGGCGGCGTGCGCGCGCTCCCCCAGGCGCTGGCGCTGCAGTGGGCGCCTCACAACATCAGGGTCAACGCGATCGCGCCGGGAGTGGTCCTGACCGAGCGGGTCAGAGG